>JAAUTD010000132.1 GCA_012031845.1 Synechococcaceae cyanobacterium SM1_2_3 | reverse complement strand
GGAGCACCTTCGAGCCTCGTTTGCACCAGGATTACCACTTGAGTGCGGGGGCTTGCGGATTTATTTTCGGTACCACCATCGCCGTGTTTGCTTTGTCCATGACCTTTGCTGGGCGGATCCTGAGCCGACACGGGCCGCAGATAACGGCAAGCATCGGTGCTTTTCTTTTTGCTTGCGGTTATCTGTTGGCCTCTTTTTCCGGCGGCAATTTCGGGTTGATCCTGCTCGGTATTGGGGTGTTGGCGGGCGCGTTCTTCCAATGTAGTCTGAATGGCCCGTCCGGTAGCGTCAGCCGCGTGAACCACCCGCCGATGGCTATGACCGCCTTCGCGGTGCAGGTGATAATCAACGTGGCCTTCGGTATCTGATTCTTTGGTGAAGGGTACGCCCTGGTCGCTGAGCCATTCAATGACCTTGCGGCCATGCTCTACGGTAAAGCGCACCGCGTCGGCATGGCACAAACCCGCCCCGGCAATCAGGGTATCCTGCAGATGCGACTCAATGGAGTCTTCTGCATCCAGCACTGCTGACACCCCGCCTTGGGCGTAGTAAGTGCTGCCTTCATAGACCGGGCCTTTGGCAAGGGCGATGACGCGAGCGGTATCCGCCAGTCGCAGCGCCAGACTAAGACCCGCAGCGCCACAACCAATGATCAGGACATCCGTAGCAATAGAGAGAGTGGTCATAGCTTGTGAGCAGTTCTGTGAATGGAGTATCGTTGTAATTGAAAATGCCGTGCGATGCGGTGGTCACCGCCGTAAAACTGTTGTCCCGCCACTGCATATCCACACTATCACATCCCGGCAGGTACGCGAACTAACGGAGCAGGCATGGGTCTACCGTCGTACTTGCAGGGAGGTCGCTGTTGAGTCAAAAGGGGTCTGCCCGGATGGGCGAAGGTCATCTGGATCGTGATTTGGTTCACAGAGTGCAAAAAGGCGACAAGGGGGCATTTGATTTGCTGGTGCGTAAATATCAGCACAAGATCATCAAACTGATCTCTCGCTATGTGCATGATCCCAGTGAAGCCCTTGATGTATCCCAAGAAGCCTTCATCAAAGCCTATCGGGCGCTACCCGGTTTTCGCGGGGATAGCGCTTTCTATACATGGCTGTATCGTATCGCTATCAACACCGCCAAAAACTATCTGGTTGCCCAGGGTCGGCGGCCGCCGGGTTCCGATATTGACGCCCATGAGGCTGAGCAATACGAAGGTCAATCCCTGCTCAAAGAGTACGATACGCCCGAACGATTGCTGCTCAGGGACGAGATTGGGGCGACAGTGTTCCGGGCTATCGAGGAGTTACCCGATGATTTGCGCACTGCGATCACGCTTCGGGAGCTTGAGGGAATGAGTTATGAGGAAATTGCCCAAACTATGGGGTGTCCAATCGGAACCGTGCGTTCCCGGATTTTTCGGGCGCGAGAATCGATTGACGCCAAATTGCGTCCACTATTGAATTAGCTTCGAGATAAAGTCATGGCAGATAAGACGGCTGAACGACAACCGGCGCAACTCGCCAATGATATGACTATGGCGGCGAGTCAGCTTTCAGCAATGGTCGACGATGAGTTGCAGGACATGGAGAGTGACTTGGCGCTCCGCCGCTTGAGTCGAGATCAGGAGGCGCGGGATCGCTGGGAACGCTATCACCTGATCAGTAACGCCCTACAGGATCATTTGCCAGCGCGAATTGATCCCGGCTTCGCCGCCCGGATTCGTCAAGCCATCGAAACCGATCCGCTGCCGCTACCCGTCGTCAAGCCGCTGCCAACCTGGTACAAGCCAGTCACCGGATTTGCGTTGGCCGCCTCCGTTGTGCTCATGGCGCTGTTCGGACTCAAGCTGACCCAGACCGATCCGCTGCAACCCGTCACGCAATTTGCCAGCGCCACGCCTGATTTGCCTGCTCCTGCTCCCGCCGCTTTCCTCCCGGTTCAAACGGTTGCATCCAGCCAGCGCGCCGATTCAGCCAGCACTTTGATTGAATCGCGACTGGGCAGTTATCTGGTCAATCATAACGGCTATGCCTCCATGAACAGCATGAACGGCATGTTGCCCCATGTGCGCATGGTCGGTTATCAAACCGAGCGCTAAGACTGCGGCATGAAGCGCAATCTGGTGTTGTGCTGCGCAACCTTGGCGATTGCCGCCGGGTCGTTGCCGCTGGCCGGGTGGAGCCAACCAGTGGCTGAAGACGCCAAGCACTGGTTGGAGCGGATGCTGCAATCTACTCAGACCCTGAGTTACGAAGGCACTTTTATCTATGTGCAGGGGCCGCATATCGAAGCCATGCGCATCGTCAATGGCGGCGGCGCCGAGGGCAAACAGCGAAGACGCCTATTTTCTCTGAGCGGTCCGCCCCGCGAAGTCGTTGTCGCCAACAACAGCGTGATTTGTTTGTTGCCCAAACAGCACGCCACCTTTGTTGGCGGTGATTACCCGCGCTCGCCGTTCCCGCTCTCCATCCCCCGTGAACTCGGACGGCTGCAAAACCATTACCAGTTTGAAATGCTGGGCAGCGATCGGGTCGCCGGGCTGGACGCTCAAGTCATCGCCATTAAGCCGCGAGACGCTTGGCGATTCGGTTACCGCTTATCGCTGGATCGACGGAACGGAATGGTGCTGCGCTCGGCGTTGCTGGATGAAAAGGGCTATCCCATCGAGCAACTGATGTTCACTGATCTTCAGCTCAGGCCCCATATTGATGACGCCGATTTTGTTTCCGCCGCATTACCCGATGGCGCGGCAGCGCAAGGCGGCCCGAATCCAAATGATGCTGAATTCTCCGCTGGCGAACCCGTGACGCGATCCCCTTGGCGTGTGGATCAACTGCCGGAAGGTTTCGCCAAGGTATCGCATAACCGCATTACCCAGGCATCCGGTCGCCAGCCCACTGAGCATCTGGTATTCGCTGACGGGCTGGCCACCATTTCCATTTTGTAGAGAAGCTGAACCAAGCGCCGCCCTTGCTGCAAGGCAGATCCCAATTCGGTTCAATGAATGCGTTCGGCGTGGTAGTAAACGACCATCAGATTCTCGTCGTGGGTGAAGCGCCAGCAGCAACAATGCAGCGGATCGCCACTTCAATCCGATTCGATTCCGAAGCCGATAAACCATGATCGAAGAACAGGCAGTTGTCATAGACGCTGGCGACGGCTACGCCTGGGTGGAAACACAGCGCCGGTCAGCGTGCAGCGCCTGCGCGACCAGCGAAGGCTGTAGCACCGCCATGCTGGGCAAGGCCTGGAGCAGCGACCGAACGGCGCGAGTGCGGGCGATTTCAACCCTGTCCCTGCAAGTGGGCGATCAAGTGATCGTCGGTCTGGCCGAAGGCGCACTGTTACGCGGCTCGCTGCTGGTCTATCTGTTGCCGATGGCGTTGCTGTTGGTCGGCGCCCTGCTCGGACAAGCAGTGTTTGCCGGTGCGGGCGATGAGCCGGTCATTCTGTCAGGCGCGGCAGGTTTAGGATTGGGATTTCTGGCGGCGCGCCATTGGTCCCGGCGCTGGCAGGATGACATTCGCTTTCAGCCGGTGGTTTTGCGGCGGCTGACGTTAGCGCCGATACCCGCCAGTGTGCTTTCTTCATCTCGATAAAGCTATAATCCTGCGCCTTTCTGAATTAAGAGCGCTCGCAAGCCTCCGAGCCTGAATGGCGGCGGAGGCTTTACTGTTTTTACTACGGACGCCGGGCGACAGGGAATGCAGCCAGCGCCGATCTGTCTTGGAATTCATGGATCACATTCGCAATTTTTCGATCATCGCCCACATCGATCACGGCAAATCCACCCTGGCGGATCGCTTCATTCAAACCTGCGGCGGGTTGAGCGCGCGGGAAATGGCCGATCAAGTGCTGGACTCGATGGATTTGGAGCGGGAGCGCGGCATCACCATCAAGGCCCAAAGCGTGTCATTGCGCTATCCGGCCCGCGACGGCCGCCTCTATCAGCTCAATATCATTGACACGCCGGGGCATGTGGATTTTTCCTACGAAGTGTCCCGCTCGCTGGCCGCCTGTGAAGGCGCCTTGCTGGTGGTGGATGCAGCGCAAGGCGTTGAAGCGCAGAGCGTCGCCAACTGCTATACCGCGATGGAGCAGGGTCTGGAAGTATTGCCGGTGCTGAACAAGATTGACCTGCCTTCGGCGGATCCGGATCGAGTCGCTCGCGAAATCGGCGACATCATCGGGCTGGACGCCAGTCACGCCCTGCAGGTCAGCGCTAAAACCGGCCTTGGCGTGGTGGAGTTGCTGGAGGAAATCATCCAGCGCATCCCAGCCCCGCAGGGTGATGTCAGCGGATCACTCAAGGCCCTGATCATTGATTCGTGGTTCGATAATTTCGTCGGCGTCATCTCGCTGGTGCGGGTCGTTGATGGCCGAATTGTCCCCAAACAGAAAATTCAGGTGATGTCCACCGGGCGGGCTTTTCAGGTGGAATCGGTGGGCATCTTCACCCCCAAGCGCAGCGAGCGCCCCGTGCTGAACGCGGGTGAAGTCGGTTACATTATTGCGGGCATCAAAGACATTGACGGTGCGCCGGTCGGCGATACTTTTACCGGGGCGGATCGGCCAGCGACCGAAGCCCTGCCGGGATTTCAGAAAATTCAGCCTCGGGTGTTTGCGGGATTGTTTCCGGTCAATTCGGACGACTTTGGCAATTTGCGCGAAGCTCTGCAAAACTGCGCTTGAACGATGCGTCGCTTTATTTCGAGCCAGAAACGTCGCAAGCAATGGGCTTCGGATTTCGCTGCGGTTTCCTGGGCCTGCTGCACATGGAGATTGTTCAGGAGCGGCTGGAGCGGGAATATAATCTTGATCTGGTCACCACTGCGCCAACAGTGATCTACGAAGTGCTGACGACCCAGAATGAGATTTTCAAGATTGATAATCCGGCCAAGCTGCCGCCCACCAACGAAATCGCCGAGATTCGCGAGCCGATTATTGTAGCGCACATCCTGACGCCGCAGGATTACCTGGGCGCGATCATTACCTTGTGCATTGAAAAGCGCGGGGTGCAACGCGGTTTGAATTACGCGGGCGGTCAGGTGCAACTGAGTTTCGAGTTGCCGATGAGCGAAGTGGTGATGGACTTTTTCGACCGGCTGAAATCGGTCAGCCGCGGCTTTGCCTCGTTTGAATACAGCCTGGATCGATTCCAGGCGGCGGCGCTGGTCAAACTGGACGTGCTGATCAATGGCGAAAAGGTGGATGCGCTGTCGGCTATTGTTCATCGCGATCAGGCGCAGTATCGGGGTCGCGAACTGACCGTCAAACTCAAGCAACTGATTCATCAACAGATGTTTGAAGTCGCGATTCAAGCGGCGATTGGCAACCAGATTATCGCCCGCACTACGGTCAAGGCGTTGCGCAAGAATGTGCTGGCCAAATGCTACGGCGGCGATGTCAGCCGCAAGCGCAAACTGCTGGAAAAGCAGAAAGCCGGCAAAAAACGGATGAAGCAGGTCGGAAAGGTGGAAATCCCGCAGGAAGCCTTCCTGGCGGTGCTTCAAGTCGGCAAGGATTCATAATCAGGCGAGATTTCACCGTTGGATTGCCATAGCTATGAACATTGATTTTGCTGCTGTTTTAGTGCTTCTGACCGGAGTGACGGGCGGCGTCTGGCTGCTGGACGCCCTGGTTCTGGCCCCGCGCCGCGTCCGCATTCCCTTAAACGACAGCGCTGATGCCGCCGATGCCAGCGCCGCGCCCAGCCTGCCGTGGTATGTGGATCTGTCGAAATCATTTTTTCCAGTGATCCTGGCCGTGCTGATTTTACGTTCGTTTATTGTCGAGCCGTTCCGCATCCCTTCAGAATCAATGGTTCCCACCCTGCTCAAGGGTGACTTTTATTCTGGTCAACAAATTCACTTATGGTCTACGCTTGCCCGTGCTGAACACCCGGATTATCGGGAACGGCCAGCCACAACGGGGGGATGTTGTGGTGTTCCGTTTCCCGCCTGATCCGGCGGTGGCCTACATCAAGCGGGTGGTGGGATTGCCCGGCGATCACCTGAGCTATCGCGGCAAGCAACTCTCGATCAACGGTCAGCCGGTGGCGCAAACCGTGCTACCCAACGATCCCGCCAAGCCGGGTTACCAGCAGTTTGAGGAATCCTTGGGAGAAACCCGGCATCAGATTCAAACTTTGGCGGATAGCCGCTGGGGTCTGGCCGGGTTCTGGTCGGGCTTGCAACCGCGCCGCGATCCCGATGGCGCGGTAGGCTGGGATTATCAGGTGCCGCCAGAACACTATTTCATGATGGGCGACAATCGTGATAACAGCAGCGATGGTCGAGTCTGGGGACCGGTGCCCGAAGCAAACTTAATCGGCAAAGCCTTCTTCATCTGGATGAACTGGGACTGTATTACCTTCAATGGTCAGTGCAGTCGAATTGGCGATAGTATTCAGTAACTGAAACATCGAGGTGCAAGCGATGCAAGCATTGAAAACCATCCAGCAATATTCCGGCAAACGTCAGCGAGGCATGTCGGTCATCGGGCTGCTAATCGTACTGAGCCTGGCCGGATTTTTGGCCATCACTGCGATGAAAGTCATCCCTATGTACACGCAGTTTTTTTTCAGTGAAGTCCAACATTGAGAGCCTGCGCAATGAAAACGTCAGCTCGATGAGTACGGTAGAGATTCAAAAGGCGCTCCAGAAACGGTTTGATACTGGCTATGTAGAAAATATCCTGGCCAAGGATATGAAAATCCGCAATGATCGCAGAGGCAAAGTTCTTGATCTGGATTACCGGGATGAGCGTGAATTGTTCTATGGGCTGTACATTGTGCTGAAGCACAACGAAGCGATTCCGTTGTACAAGTGAGTGCGCCGATCACGCGGCTATGCGCCGCCTTGTCCTACCGCTTTCAGCGACCGGAATGGCTTCAAGAGGCGCTCACTCATCGCAGCGCCTCAGCCAGCAATAACGAACGGCTGGAATTTCTGGGCGATGCTCTATTGAGCGTAGTGATTGCCGAATACCTGTTTCACCGCTATCCCAAAGCCAGCGAGGGTGAATTAAGTCGGTTGCGGGCCAGTCTGGTGAAGGGCGAAACGCTGGCGGAACTCGCCCGGAGCCTGAATCTGGGCGATTTGTTGCAGTTGGGACAAGGTGAAATTAAAAGCGGCGGCGGTCAACGGGAATCCATTCTGTCCGATGCGCTGGAAGCGGTTTTCGGGGCGGCCTATCTGGATGGTGGACTGACGGCCTGTCGCGCAGTGATCCTGCATTTATACCGGGAGCATCTTGAAGAACTGGCCAGCGCCAGCGACCTGAAAGACCCCAAAACCCGCTTGCAGGAGTATCAGCAGGCTCGCCAGCAACCCTTGCCGGTTTACAGGGTGCTGGAGATTAGCGGCGAACCCCATGCGCAAAGCTTCAAAGTGGAGTGCGCCATTGCTGAATTTCGGGCCATCGCCACAGGAAACAGCCGCCGCAAGGCGGAACAGGAAGCCGCCCGCCAGGTGCTGGAGCAGATTATTTGAACGTTACTGAAGCTGAAATCACCACGACCCACGTTGGCTATGCGGCGCTGCTGGGGCGGCCTAATGTCGGTAAATCCACCTTGCTGAACCGGCTGATCGGCCAGAAGATCAGCATCACCGCGCCCAAACCGCAAACCACCCGCCATGTCATCCTTGGCATTCAGACTCTGCCCGAAGCACAGATTGTCTATGTGGATACGCCGGGCCTGCATCGCCAAACCGGACGGGCGATGAACCGTTACCTGAATCGGGCGGCGGCCAGCGTGCTGAGCTATGTCGATGTAGTAATCTTTTTGATTGAAGCCCTGCACTGGACCGAAAGAAGACGAAGACGTGTTGCAGCGGCTGGCTGATTTTTCCGGACAGGTGGTGCTGGCGGTCAATAAATCGGATCGGATCGCCGATAAAACGCGCCTGTTGCCTTTTTTGCAGGACATCGCCAGCAAGCGGCATTTCGTTGAAGTGGTGCCGCTATCCGCTCTCAAAGGCGACAATGTCGCCGCGCTGGAACAGGTCGTCGCCCGATTGCTGCCGGTCGGTCCATTGCTATTCCCGCAGGATCAGATCACCACGGCTAGCGAACGGTTTCTGGTGGCGGAATTGATCCGCGAGAAACTGACCCGGTTGCTGCGCGAAGAACTGCCTTATGCGCTGACGGTGGAGATTGAGCGGTTTGCCGAGGAAGAGCGGCTGGTACGGATCAACGCCGTGATCTGGGTCGAGCGCCAAACTCAAAAAGGCATCGTGATCGGCGAGGGCGGAGCAACGCTGCGCGAGGCTGGCCGCCAGGCCCGCGAAGACATGGAGCGTCTGCTCGGGCGCAAGGTGTTTCTCGAAACCTGGGTCAAGGTGCGCGAGGGCTGGTCCGACGACGAGCGGGCGTTGCAGAGCTTGGGCTACGCCGATCCCGGCGCTTCCTGATCAAACCGAATCACCTGATTTCGCTGCATCATGCGTGTTCTGCTGCAACCCGCTTTTATCCTGCATCGTCGTCCCTACCGTAATAGCAGCCTGCTGCTTGAAGCGTTTAGCCAGGAATGCGGCCGCTTGAGCCTGGTGGCGCGGGGCGCAACCGCGCCCCGGTCACGGCTGAAAGGTCTGCTGCAACCCTTCGCGCCGCTGTTGCTGTCATGGATCGGCGCGGGCGAACTGGCGACGCTCACTGCGGCTGAAGACACCGGACTTCCTGCGCCATTGCCGCCGAGCCGGGTGCTGGCCGGGCTTTATGTCAACGAATTGCTGGTGCGCCTGCTGCCGCGTCTGGACCCGCTGCCCGAACTGTTCGCCGCCTATCAAAACCTGCTGACGGAACTGGCGACGGACTCTGGCGAGGAGCCGCCGCTGCGCCGGTTTGAAAAGCGGTTGCTGGAACAACTGGGCTATGGCCTGACGCTGGATCGCGAAGCCGACAGCGGCGCGGCCATCGTTGCCGAAGCCCAGTATCGTTATGTGGTGGATCGCGGGCCATTGGCTACTAGTGAAACCGGGACCGGCGTCCTGATCTCTGGGGCGCGGTCTGCTGGCCTTGCGCGATGACCGTTTCGCCGATCCGGCGGTGCTGAACGAAGTCAAGCGGCTGACCCGCGCCGCGCTGGCTGAGCAATTGCGCGGGCGCACTCTGAAAACCCGAGAACTGTATCGCATCAAGCGGGAGCCGCAGCCCTGATCGCCGCACACAACCGTTCCACATCGCCAACCGCCAGCGGCTGTTCATCGGCGGTCGGCGCTTCAACATAGCCCAGTTGCTGTTCCAGCACTGCAACATCCGCTTCGGCGGCGTCATCGCCCCGCGCCCGCCGCGTCGCCACCCGCTCCCGCAACGTAGCGGGATCAGCGGTACAGTTCAGCAGAATAAAAGGCGCGCCGCGACTGGGCAGCCAAATCATGAAACGGTTGCCGGGTGATCGCGCTTCATGAAAGTCGCGTCCACCAGCACCGAATGACCGGCGGCCAGCAAACCATCGGCCAGTTCCAGCAGCCGTTCGTAGGTTTGGGCGCTGACCGCCGGGGTGTACAACCCCTGGCCGAGGCTGGAGCCGCTATCCTCCAGCGGGTCAAGGCCGAACAGCCGTTTGCGTTCCACGTCGGAGCGGATGCGAATGGCGCCGGGAAAGCGTTCCAGCAGTTGCTGGGTCCAGTGCGATTTGCCCGATCCAGACACACCGTGAGTGATCAGCAAAAAGGGCGCGGGTTGCTGCGTCAGGGTCAGCGCCATGTTGCAGAGTACGGCCCGGCATTGCTTGCGATT
>JAAUTD010000131.1 GCA_012031845.1 Synechococcaceae cyanobacterium SM1_2_3 | reverse complement strand
ACGAAACACCGCGCCGAACTAGCCTTCATCCACACAGCTTGTGGTTACAGATTTGACGATCCACTCAACCCCCTTGAGAAAACCGCTAAGGTTATCCAGGAAATCCTCGCTCGAGACTGGACGGAATACCGCGCCGAACTAGCCTCCACTCTAGGAGTCGGAAGCACCACTCTTTTCTACCTGCTACGCACAGAAGAAGCACTCAACTACATCGAGGAAGCCGACAAGATATTCCAGACCCTCATTGAAGACGGCCAGACACAACACCTCAGGCAACTGGCCGCCGCTCGGATGACCCAAGGTTTTATGTTCGCCTGCCTGCTCCGATACCAGGAAGCGCTCGCTAGCGTCCAGGAAGCCGCCAAGATTTTCCATAACCTCATTAAAAAGCGGCCAGACGCAATACCAAGCGGAACTAGCCAAACTCCAGATGAGCAAAAGCTTATTCCTTATGCTTCTGAATCGCCCTGCTGAGGAATCCGACTACATCACGAAATATATCGATGAAATGCAGAACGCCGTCGATGCGGGCCAAGCGCTATATATCTCGGAATTAGTGATGGCATTAACCCTTCGTGCGGCTGTCTGCGCGCATTCCGCAATGACCGACCTTGATAGGGCATTGGGTGTCTTTAAGAGCAGTGAAACAATTCCAGCAAGTTTGCTCAAATTTACTCCCCACATCGCTGATCTAATTTATCAGACACGCGCCGTTACCGACTTTTCAAACCGAGTTTTCTCATGGGCGCAACAGATTGCCAACTGCATCAACAGTATCGCGCCTGACCACCTGGGTCACTTTTTTCCCATAGCGGAACGGGCGTTCGGCAGATTACTTCTAGCGGCCGTCGTCGACCAGAAGGAATGGGTTATAGCGCTGGACGTTTTAGGGACTGCACGCGCCCAACGTTTGATGAAGTGGGCACAAGCTGACCTGTTGCGGCGTGCTGTCAGTGACCAAGACACGGATGTACTGAAACATTACCGTGAGAGCTATCGGCGCTTGGCCGAGTTGGATATCCTGCTCAACGTTAAGATGAGTCCTGAGATCAGTCAGCTCGTGGATGGTCGTGGTAAAAAAGAGCCAGACACTCGACTCTATGACGAATATATTGCCCTGCGCCACTCCATTAGGGATCTCGAAAAAATACTGCGGAAACAGGGACTCTTACCTGATTTCGGCGAACCACTATTTAATGGTGCTGCATTACGAGAAAAGTTGCCGGAGAACGCAGCGTTGTTGCTACTGGTTCAATCATCCAAGCTGCCCATGAATCTGGGGGTAATCATCCGCGAATCCTCCGAACCGCCCAAAAATCTCGTGGTGGTAATCACTCGCGATTCGGGTCAGGCGATATTCATCGAAAATATGGCGGATTGGGTTCAGCGGTTAGAGGCACTCTCCGAGTGTTTGAAGAGCGGTGGGCGGGCGCTGCGCCGAGGCCCTGACATGGATACCCCGAACCCAGACCTGCAAATCAATGAGGCATTGCCCTCGGAGCCAGTGGATACCCAAGCCGAGGATTTAATCAAGGTGTTGCAAGAGCAATTCTGGCAACCTGTTCAGAAGGCCTTGGGTGATAAGAAGGTGGATACTGTTTGGTTGATTCCCACCGGCGAACTGCACGGCTTGCCGTGGCAGGCCAGCGCACCAGAGAAGCTGACTTGCCGACTTGCGCCCGCGCCCTGGTTCGTACTTCAGGCACTGGAACGGCAGTCATCCACCCATCCGCTCAGCCCATCGGCCAACGCTCCGTTGGGGATTCTGGCTTACGCCGCCGCACCAAATGACCCCGATGAATTATTCCATTTGCCCCTAGAGGAGGAGGCCATCAGCACCATCTGGGGTGAAGAAACCACACGTCGTCTCGACCAATGGGACACGGCAACCCACCCACCAGTTACTTTCATGACCCTTGCCGGACACGGCGAGAGCGATGCTTATATTCCCGGTGCGGCCAGAATTTGGGTAGGGTATCAGGGTAGAGAAAAGCACTATGTGGGGTTTGGCGAGTTGATCGCCTCCCGTCGTCAAAACCTTCAGTTCATCTATCTGTCCAGTTGCGTGGTCGGTAAAATAACCGATCTTCACGGAGAACCGCTTGGCCTTGTCAGCGGGGGCCTCCTGGGTGGCACACCCCATCTGATGATGGGATGGGGCATTCCCGTCGATGATTTGGGCGTGGCGCTGTTTTCTTTGCTGTTTCATTGGCACTGGCGCGAATGCGGCAACCCCGAAAAGGCGCTCACGCTTACCCGGAATGCCTTCCTTACTGGCGATTGGCCCGAAGAAGCATTGAAATTTGCAGAGGACTTGCTAAAGGCTCATTTGCGCGAGCTGATGGGTAAATGGCTCGATGGTAATCAAGATGTTCGCTTGCGGACGACGCTCTGGAACTTGTATGAGGTTGCTGTCAGACGACGTGTAGAAGAAGAAGACTGGATGACAACGTTTAGCGGGTGGCTTAACAACGGGGATGCCCAAGACAAAGTTGAGGCGCTCGCCATTGGGATTCTCGCCAATCGCGCCGATTTTCCATTCCGCTATATCGGTTACTTCGCGATGGGCTTTGGGGCGGTAAGCGCACCAACCACCCATTCATAGATGCTCAAGTTGATAGGTTCCAACTTCCAACTTCCATAAAGGAAAAACAAGATGGCTATTATTCCAGTTCTTGGCAAGATTGCTGAAGAGCTTAACAATCCAAGTAAAGGTACTAATTGTGACGATTACGGCGCACCGGTTCACCAGACTTTGGGCCTCAAAGATAAGAAATGGTGGCCGTTGATTAAACCGAAATACCGGTGGAATGCTACGACGAAGAAGATGGAATTTGATTTTGTTGATTATGTACAAGATGCCGATAGCCGCCACTTACCGGCCACTATTTTTTATGAGATTTTATTGTTGGCTACTCAAGTAGTACAGGCTACTCAAGTAGTACAGGCTACTCAAGTAGTAAAAAATGAATTTGCAGAAAATTTTGTTAATTTTATGAGATGTAATACAGGAAATTTTGCAGAATATATGGATAAGAATGGAAAAGAAGGGCGTGATTCAATGCCTCGGACATTCGAGAATATAGCAAGAAGGTGGTTCTTTCATATATATGCCTCTCTTCTTTATAAGAAGATCACGGATATGAAAATTAATGATAATGAGTTAATAGAAACTTATGGTTATCTCCAGGATATACTAAAAAAACAAAATAGTAGTTTTTAATTTTAATGAAGATGATCTTAAAAAAGAACAATATGGAGATTACATAGTTAGAATACTTAAATCATTTTGTATAAATGAGATGGGAGAAGGGTTTAAGTTCAATCCATTCGAAAACAAAGTTTTTTGTTTGAATGACAAAAGTAAAACTAAATCGAATAAAAACTTCCTACTTTATGGCCCTCATTTACTGATAAATATTTTCGGTCTAAAATGTAACCTGGATGTTAATTCTGGAAAAATTGAAATTAAAAAAGTTGAAAATTTAGAATTTGAACCTTTCTATGAGCGGTCACAGAGAATAGATTATTCTGTACAAACTGGTAAAAATGGTAAGCAGACTGGTAAGAATGAGGGTATCAAATATGCGGCAGTCTATTTTGTCTTCTGCCGAGCTGCGGAAGCGGCGATCTTGGCTAAAAGTATGTCTGCTGTAGCACCTGCTACTACTGTAGCACCTGCTACTTTAGAATTGGCAGAGAACCTTTTGGAATCATTCAATAACCCAAATGTTGGAGGTCAAGTCATGTCACGAGAAGCCCAGAATGTTGTTGATAACTTTAAGCCAAAACTTGAAGAATTTCTTGAAAATTATAAGGAAGCTACTAATCAGGGGGGACAGCACAGATTTCAATCAAACCAAACTTCACATAATATAAAAGCCAATAATATAAAAGCCAATATTCAGCATCGGGACAATCAACAAATTCCTTATGAACCAGGATCACTGCATATCCATATCCCCTGTGATGGTTCATTGGAAGAAGATGTTATCGAATTAAAATTCCATTTTTTTGACAAAAAAAACCTAAATGTAAGCAATGAACTCAATTTTCTTTTTATCGAATCTTATAGTTGCGATTTAAGATTGGCGAGTCTGAAAAGCCAGCAGTTGGTTATTACTTTCTTCCCCTTAATCCTCCCAAATGTTATTCAGGAAAGTCGGTAAAAGTTGATACGTTTACTGATCCCAACGACCCTTGGACTGCGCACGTAGTAGCCATTCTCGATTAAGCAACAGCTTTGCCTACGCGGGCATGCGACCTTTCAACCGTTCTCAGTTAAAATCTCAAATATGATGCCGAGTTGTTGCTCGGCATCATTGTCCATTTTCCGTTTTTTTCCTTGAATTTCCGTTATAGACGGTTGTAGCTCTCCGGTGGAAGATGCTTGCAACAATTTGCCACCGTGAGCGACTCCCATGATTCCCGAAATGCAAGCGATTGAAAAGAATTTGGCATTGGGCCACATTACTGAACGCGAAGCGAAAGCGCTTTTTTTCCTTATCGAAACCGTTGCCCGCGATTATCTTCTGTCAACATCGGGGCAAGCCCAGCCTAAGTCCCAGATGACCGAACCACAGTTCGGAACAAAGCCTTGTTTGACTAGATCGCTGGGCGCATAAGTGTCCTAAGAACGGTTAAAGGCGATAGTTTCGGTGTCTGCCGTTCGATCATCGCCCTACTATCATCTCGCATTTTCCGTAGATTTTCCGCAATTTTCCGTTATTTCAGGCTCCAGCTTCTCAATTTACAATGACTTTGCTTTCAAAAACACGAGGTCATTGATCATGAACATCATCAACATCAGCACAGAATTTGGCGACATGGGGATCACTGGTGGCCTTGCCAAAGCGACCTACTCCTTGTCTCTGGCACTCAAGAAAAAAGGTCACGACATTCAAGTCATCGTGCCTTCATATCAAAAGACAAAGCATGTTCTGCAAATCAGCGGTATACCGGTCCACCAGATTCTGTTAAAAAGGGTGATTGCGGAACACCTCTATCCTTCGTATGGGGTTTGCATCACTAATTATAAAATTGTGGATGCATACTTTTATCCGTTCTCCAGCGTAAACCCTGACCGGTCAGCTCTCGAAGCCATGCTTGAATTCAACCAACTGGCCCACCGGAAGATAATCGAACTCAAAGAACAAGGATGGATCGCTGACCTTGTGATTCTAAACGACTGGCAGACTGGGATGTGTGCTCAATGGCTCAATGACATTAAGACCCTATTGATTATCCACAATGCATCTTATATTGGGTTCGACCCGTATTACTTTCGCGATGCAGAACGAGGCAATTGGTTGAAAAATTTATAAATTACTTTTCTCTACCAAGCACTCCCCTGTTTGGAGACTCAAGGAGCGCCCTCGAACAAGCCATTTCTCAAGTGGATAAGGTGATCACGGTCAGCCCATCCTATGCCAAAGCACTGCTGAATCCACATGGACATGCATATACTGACTCTAGAATTACTGATGCCCTGAAGAAAAAGGGGGTTGAAGGAATTCTCAATGTCTTGGGACAAGACCGTGCTGATACGACTCGATACAATAACCTCGTTACATTCACTGCCACTGATGCGGCTGACGGAAAAGCCATAAACAAGCAGTCCTTGCAAAAGAGATTCAACTTACCGTTGAGTAAGGAAGCTTTTCTTGTGACCATGATGGCCCGACTCGTCAAACAAAAAAGCATTTCTGAAGTGATCGATGCAGCTAAGTTGCTTTTTCAAGGAACTGAACAATTACCAATTCAGCTATTGCTTGTAGGCAGTGCTGACGATCAAACCCGAACTAGCCTCAAGTCGCTCATGAAGCGTTCGCCTAACATCATCTTCATTGACAGATTTGTCGAAGGTGAAGACCGAGAACTGATACTCCGGGGAAGCGATGCGATGTTAATGCCCTCACTTTTTGAGCCCTGTGGCATGATCGCTTTGGAATGCAGTCAATTCGGCACTATTCCAATTTATACACCCATTGAAGGTTTCCACGATTCAGTAATCCCGTTCGATGGGAAACAAAATGGCTATGGGATTCAGGTGGAGTACCCTCCAACTGGGCAAACAGTATTTAATGCGATTACTGCGGCTCACTCTTTATTTGTAACACCGACTTGGAATTTGCTGATCACCAATGCTATGGCACAGCACTGGGCGTGGGACTCCGAATACGACAAGTACTTTGGAGTCTAAAATTTTTCTGGTTAACGTCTCCTAACTTAAGGTTAAGTAAGCTTGGTTGCAACATTTGATACTTGTTGATATCGCCGGTAAGTTAACGTGTGGGAGATTTCAGAACGTAAAAAAGCCCGGCCAATGACCGGGCTTTCTGTTTTCTCGGATACGGCAATTACGGCAATACGTCCTCACTGCGCAAGTGCGCCTCAGACGGTTGCGGCCCCGGTTCACCCTGCGGTTCCGGCACGAATAGCGGACACGGCCGTTCACTGGCTTGCCAGCGATCCGCGAATTCGCCCAGGTGCGGGCGCTTCTCCCGCTCCCGTTCCAGGTAGTCCAGCAGGTTCTGCACCGTGGCGTTATGGCCGGTGGCCGTCATCCGGGTGCTGAAATACGCCCAGCGCAAATACAGCACGAAGGTATTCAGCACATCGCCTTCGCAATAGCGGTCAATGGCCGCAAAATCGCCCGCTTGCGCCTGTTCCGCCACATCCGAACCGTGGCCGTTCCACTTGCCGGGCAAGCCCAACGCCCGCGCCGCTTCATCCAGCCCCAAGCGCGGCGACGCGCCGTTATCGCTCAGCACGTCCATCAAATCGCAGTCGCCAATTCACTGCATAGCGGTAACCACATAGCGCGAGTCCATCTGATGCCATTGATACGCCGTTAACCCGTGCAGCAGCGACCGCTGTTTCAGCACCAGTACCCCCAAAGTTGACCACGGCCAGCGCAAAGCTTTGAGACCATCCTAAAGCGGATTTACAGAGCGTGTTTACTCCGGTCACTTCAAGACTTTCTACAGTGATATCAAGAAAATGGCCGTGCATATTGCATGACATGGGGACAGCAGTGACCGCTTCAACTCAGCCTAAAAAACCAGCGTCATGGGTTATTAACCGAGTGTGATAGGTAATTCCAATCGCCCGGATAGTAACAAACAAACTTTTAAGGGATATTTTTCTACTACAGTAATCAATGTCGGACCGACATAGCCCGGCGCTCCATTCAGGCAAAACCCATAAAAAAGACTCGCCATGAGCGATGCACATATTCCATTCCACTCAGCCACAAGAGGAGACATTCATGCTAAACCTAAAAAAAACATTACCGTTGCTTACCGCTTGCGCGGTAACCATGACCGTGCTGATGCCGACCAGCGCTTTGGCCGCGGCGACATGGCACCGTCGAACCCGTTCTGGTGGCCGCAAACCCTGAACCTGGAATCCCTGCGGGCGCACGACATCAGGTCTAACCCGTATGGTGGCGATTTCAATTACGCCAAGGCTTTCAACAGCGTCGATCTCAAGGCCCTGAAAAAAGACATTGAGAAGGTCTTGACTACCTCGCAAGACTGGTGGCCGGCGGATTGGAGCCACTACGGCGGCCTGATGATCAGAATGGCCTGGCACAGTGCGGGTACTTACCGGGTGCATGATGGTCGCGGCGGCGCCGACGGCGGCCAGCAGCGGTTGAGCCGCTCAACAGTTGGCCGGATAACGTCAGCCTGGATAAGGCCCGCCGCTTACTGTGGCCGGTCAAGCAAAAATACGGACGCAATGTCTCCTGGGCCGACCTGATGATCCTGTCTGGTAACGTCGCGCTGGAATCGATGGGGTTTAAAACCCTGGGCTTTGCCGGCGGACGCACCGACGACTGGGAGGCGGATCAGGTGTACTGGGGGGCCGAAACCGAGATGCTGAGCAACAAGGAACGCTATAAAGACGGCCAATTGGAAAAACGCTGGCCGCGGTGCAGATGGGTTTAATTTATGTGAACCCGGAAGGCCCGAACGGCAATAGCGATCCGCTCGCCGCCGCGCAAGACATGCGTGAATCCTTTGGCCGCATGGCGATGAACGATGAAGAGATCGTCGCCTTGGTGGCGGGTGGACACACCTTGGGCAAGGCGCATGGCGCCAGACCTGCTGAGTGCGTAGGCGCAGCGCCTGCGGCGGCGGCTATCGAAGATCAGGGCTTCGGCTGGAAGAACAAATGCGGCAAGGGCAATGCCGAAGACACCATGACCAGCGGCCTGGAAGGCGCCTGGACTTCAACGCCCACCGCATGGTCCATTCTCTATCTGGATAATCTGTTCAGATTCGAGTGGAAACAAACCAAGAGTCCCGCTGGCGCAACGCAGTGGGTTCCAACCGATGCCACGGCGCAAACCCTGGTGCCGGATGCCCACATCAAGGGTAAACGGAATCCGCCCATCATGTTCACGACGGACATCGCGCTGAAGCAGGATCCGGGTTTTCGCAAGATTGCCGAGCATTTTTGAAAATCCCAAAGAATTCGATCTCGCCTTTGCCAAGGCTTGGTTCAAACTGACGCATCGTGATTTGGGACCGCGCGAGCGCTATCTGGGCAGTGAAATTCCAGCGGAAGTCTTTATTTGGCAAGACCCGGTTCCGGCGGTCGATCACAAGTTGCTTGACGCTGCGGATATTGCCAACCTGAAAGCGGAGATTCTCAAATCCGGTTTAGCCATTCCAGAACTGGTCAGAACGGCGTGGGCGTCCGCCTCCACCTTCCGTGGCTCCGACATGCGTGGCGGCGCAAACGGCGCGCGCCTTCGCCTTGCCCCCCAGAAAGATTGGGCCGCGAACAATCCTGCGGAACTGGCCAAGGTGTTGACGACCCTCGAAAAGATTCAAACCGACTTTAAACAAAGCCCTGTCGGGCGGCAAGAAGGTTTCACTGGCGGACGTGATTGTTCTGGGTGGTAGCGCCGCCATCGAACAGGCCGCCAAAGAAGCCGGTTACCGTGTGGCAGTCCCCTTTGCGCCGGGACGCACCGACGCATCGGAAAAGATGACCGACGTGAATTCGTTTGCCGTACTCGAACCGACTGCGGATGCTTTCCGCAACTACTACAGTGACCAGAGTTTCGGCTCGCCGACGAAGATGCTGGTTGAAAAGGCGGATCTGTTGACCTTGACCGTGCCGGAAATGACGGTGTTGGTAGGAGGGATGCGCGCCCTCAATGCCAATGCCGGACAGACCCAGCACGGGGTGCTGACCGATAAACCGGGCGTATTGAACAACAACTTTTTCGTGAACCTGCTCGATATGTCCACGCAGTGGAAGAAGTCCGCCGAGATGCCCGGCGTTTATGAGGGCGTGGATCGCGCCTCTGGCAAAGTGAAATGGACGGCCACATCAGTCGATCTGATCTTCGGCTCCAACTCTGAGTTGCGTGCGGTAGCGGAAGCTTATGCCGCCGAGGATGGCAAGGAGAAGTTTGTGAATGACTTTGCCGCGGCCTGGACCAAGGTAATGAACCTGGACCGCTTCTAGGCGGTTGACGCTGGAAAAAAGCGCGGCAGCAAAACACTGCAAGCGCTTTTTTCCGGTTCTTCAAGGGTTTCTGTGGAACATGGGCATCCAGCCAGCACCCGCCCGACCAAGCTGGCGCTGCTTCTTTTAAGAGCAACGAGTTGGCGCGATAGTCGCTTCCTAATCCGGTTAGCTCTACAAGCACCCTCGAAGAATCTTTCTCCTTTCAGGACTTTCGCTCCATCCGCTCGCCCTGACGCTTCGGCAAGCTCAGCGGTCGAAGGGCATTTATCGGTAATAAACCGGGTTCAACAGGCTCTCACCCCGAGCGGTTTTAC
>JAAUTD010000130.1 GCA_012031845.1 Synechococcaceae cyanobacterium SM1_2_3 | reverse complement strand
TCGGCCAACACCCGCGTCACCACTTTAGTCATGAAGGGATCATCATCCACGATCAGGATTTTCGCGATATGGGGGGTGTCATTCGCCATCGTGGCTTACCTCACTGCAATAGCGGACGATGAAACGTTCGACCGCAGCGAATAGTGGGTCTAACTGGGTGATCAGGCTATCAATCTGACTCCAGTCCGCCGTTTTGCCGACTTGTTCGAGCTCAGCGCAGAGTTCTCCGAATTCTATCGCGCCGACCGACCGGGCCGACGATTTGATCCGATGGCCTATGGCGCTGATCTCTTCAGCCCGGCGTTCCTGCCAGGCCGCACGGAGTTGGGTGACTGCTTGGGCGGATGATGCCAGAAAACTTGCAGAAACTCCCTCACCATTGCCGGATCGTCTCCAATCAGATTTTTAAGGACTTGCGGATTAACCGGGTCCAGATTCGGATCAGATTCCTGAGCAGGAGTTTCCGATACCGTATTCAAGGGTGCTGCCGTTTCAGCCTTGGCGACAACGCGGATTGGGAGCCATTTTTCCATTTTCACCCGCAATATATCGAGTTGAATCGGTTTTGACAGGTAATCATCCATGCCAAGGGCGAAGCAGCGATCCGCTTCGCCCTTGAGCGCATTGGCGGTGAAAGCAATAATCGGCATCCGCTCGCGGCCTTGCGCAACCTCCTCGCGCCGGATAATGGTCGCCAATTCATAGCCGTCCAAGCGCGGCATGTGCAGATCAGACAGCAACAAAGCGTAGGTTCCCGACCGCCAGCACGTCAGCGCTTCCTGACCGTCGCCCGCGATTTCCACCGCGTAGCCCAGGCGATTTAACTGGTACCGAATCACTTTCTGGTTAGTTTCATTGTCTTCGGCGACCAGGATCAGGCGTCCTTGCGCCTGGGCTTGTTCCACCGTAGGCGCAGCGACGATGGGCAATAGTGCAATATCGGCAGGATTTGACTGTACATCGGGCGAGGCGCGATGGGCTGCCACCGCCACCGCCCGCAGCAAGGTCATGCGGCGCAAGGCGTGCAAACTGATCGGGATCCAGTCCGCCGTTGTCGCTGGCTTGACCGGGGCCGAAGTCAGCCGAAGATAGCTGAGCGGTTGCTGACGCGGGATTGCAGCCAGCACGGTGCGAACCTGCTCAATCGGCGGATCAAAGGCTTCGATCTCGACCACCACGATCACCAGTGAATCGGGCAATCGTTGAACCCTGGTCACCGCCGCTCCAGCAGCTGAAACCCCATTCGGCTGCGGCTCCAGCCTGGTTCAGGTAGACACTCAGATCGTTGCCGATCAGCGGGTCGGACGCGATCACCAGAACATTAACGCCATGAAGATCGTGGAAAGGCTCGGCGGAAATCGCGCATTCGGCAGCCATGTCGAATGGTACGGTCACGGTAAAGGTCGAGCCTTGATCAGCCACGCTCTGTACGTTGATCTGTCCGCCCATCATGGCGACCAGCCGGGCGCAGATCGAAAGGCCCAATCCGGTGCCGCCAAAGCGGCGGTGGTAGACGATTCCGCTTGGGTAAACGGCTGGAACAACTGGGTGAGAATGTGTGGCTCGATGCCAATGCCGTTATCAGCAATCTGGAAGCGCACCATCGCTTTTTCCGCTTCCCATCCGGCCAGCTCAGCCCGCAGGCTGACCCGGCCCGGTTGCGCAGGTCGGCCACTGGAGAATTTGACGGCGTTTCCCACCAGGTTATACAAAATCTGACGCAACCGGGTTTGATCCGACAATACACAACTAGGGAGCTGCGGGTCGACATAAACCGTGATCAGCACCCCTTTCTTGGTTGCCACTGGCGCCAGTGTCAGCGCCACACCTTCGGTCACTTGCGCCAGTGGCACGGCCATATATTCAAGACTGAGTTTGTCAGCCTCGATTTTGGAGAAGTCGAGGATGTCTTCAATGATATTCAGCAGGGAAAAGGCCGATTCGCGGATGATATTGACGGCTTCAACCTGTTGAGCGTCCAGATCGCTTTGCCGCAACAGTTCGATCATGCCGATCACCCCATTCATTGGGGTGCGAATTTCGTGGCTCATGGTCGCCAGGAACGCCGACTTGGCGCGGCTGGCATGTTCAGCTTCGGTCTTGGCCCGCTCCAGCTCGGCGGTAATCCGCTTGCGCTCGGTGATGTCGCGCAGGATTCCGGTAAACAACCGCTGTCCGCGCATCCAGTATTCATTGACAGCGACTTCGAGTGGCACGGAACTTCCATCTTGGCGCACCGCCATGACTTCAACCGTATTGCCCATGACGCCGCTGGACTGGTTGGTATCGGTATAACGCTTGAGATAGCTGCCATGTCGGCCGCGATGTGGTTCCGGCATCAGCAGCGATATGTTGCACCCGATGATCGCGTCGGCCTGGTAACCAAAGATATGTTCAGCGGCGGGATTGAATGAGCGCACGATGCCGGTTTCATCAATGCAGATAATGCCGTCAACCACATTTTCGACGATGGAGCGCATTTCTTCTTCCTTGCTGCGCAGGGCCTCCTCAATGGCTTTACGGGCAGTGACGTCCTGCTGGATCGAGATGAATTTTTCCACCTCGCCCGCCGCATTCCTGATCGGCTGAATGTTTATCGCCACCCAGAATTTTTCACCGGACTTACGGTAGTTAATCAACTCCACTTCGATCTTGTCCGCCACATACAGGGCGGTTCGCATCTGCTTAATGACCTCCGGATCGGATTCTGGCCCTTGCAGCAGTTCACCCGGATTCTTGCCAATGACTTCCTCCAGGGCATAGCCTGTGACCGCAGTAAAGCCGGGGTTGACCCATTCGATCCGCTCATTGCGGTCGGTCACAATCAGGATGCTGCTGGACTCCTGGGCGAACAGCGCCAGTTTGCGCAATTCCGCCTTATCGGTTATTGCTTCCGCCACCACGCCGAGCAGGGTGGCGGCCTGGGCCATAAACTCGGCAATATCGGCGTTAAACCGCTGTTCAGTCGGCGTGAAGAACTCCAGCAGCGATCCCACCTGGCCCTTGATGATGATGGGACAGAATAAACCTGAACGCAGATTGTTCAGACGAATCGCATCACGGCGCAGAAAATCCGGGCGATCAGCCAAATCATCAAACCATTGCGGCGATCCCGCCGCCATGACCTGACCGACGATGCCGATGTGCCGAGGAAACAGAATCTGATCGGAATGTTGTTGAAAGTCCTGGTAACGCTCCGGGTCGCTCAGATACCACACCGGGGCAGTCAGCAACACCTCGTGCGCGTCACTGCGAATAAAGGCGTGGCCTACTGGCCAATTGAAATGGCTGCAAATCAGGCTGATCGCCCGCTCCAGCACCTCCCGAAAATGAGTGGCGGTATTCGCCTGTTCGGCGAGCTCCTTGAGAATGTACAGCCGTTGTTGCTGCTCGATCAGTGAGCGATTCGCCTTCTCCAGGGCGTGAGTCCGCTCAACCACGCGCTTTTTGAGAGACTCATTACTCTCGCGGATCGTCTTCTCGATTAAACGGCTCTCGGTAATATCCTGTCCCGAACTGATGACGCCAACCACCTGACCATTGCTATCCCAAAGCAGACCATTGCGCCAGGCGATCAGTCGCTGTTCGCCAGAGCGAAGCTGCACCTCATTTTCGATTTCATCAATCCCATCCAGGTCGTGGCTCAGGTATAGCTCGCCCGCGATTAGCTTGACGAACAGCGCCCGGATTTCTTCGCGGATGGTTTCAGGGATGCAGTGATCAAACCAGTTCTTGCCGACGAGTTCTTCCATCGGGTAGTCCAGCAACTCGCAACCCTGCTGGTTGATTCGCTGAATCCGCTGATCTGCACCGACGACCACAATCATGACATGGGTGATATCCAGGTAACGCTGTACATGGTCGCGTTCCTCGCGCAGCTCCTGTTCCGACGCTTGCAGCATTTGCCTGAGTTGTTCTTCCTGCTGGAGCAGACGCAGCAGGTAAAGGCCAAACGCCAGCAGCAGCGAAATAAGCACGGCGCCCGCCACCAACTCGTAACTCAGACGGACAATCGCGTTTTGCGAAATAGCCAGTTGTCGATCACGAATCTGTTCGATAACCGTCAACGCATCAGGCCAGCGACCGTCGCCATCGTGGGCGATCAGGTCCATCTGCAACGCAGTTAAATATTGATCGCCGGAATTTTGGCGCGGGCATGATCGATGACGTAGAGATCAATAAGACTCCCAATGATTTGCAAGGCGTCCCGTTCCGAATCAGTGGGCGAACGACGATGCAGCACGGTAAACGCCTGCTGCATCTCCCGCAGGGAAGCTTCAGCCTCCTGGTAGTCGCTGGCGTTGCGGTGCAGGACATAGTTGCGGAAATGATAGATAAAGTCCTGGCGATGCCTCTGGATTCGGTGTAATTCCCGGGCGAAAATCACCGCGTCCTGGTAATGGTCGGCGGCATTCCGGCCCACCTGCACCCCGATCCCCAGAATCACCGACACCATCAGAAACAGACCGATCAGCCCGATCAGTCGGATATTTCGGATATTCATGTTCAGGTTCATCAGGCGGCGCACCTACTCAGGTTTGGCTCGTCGGGTGAAATAACGGTTGTTTCTTATCGAAGATGGGGACGCGCTGGACTAATAGCGATGAATGCGAAATTGGTTGTCGGGTTCGCGGATGATGTCGCCGACATGCAGATTAAATCCATTGTTCCGGCGCTCGGCAAAATACTGACACAGTGTTTCTCGAACTACGGTGAAAGCCAGTTCGTTCCAGGGAATTTCAGCTTCGGCGAACAAGCGCACTTCCAGCGTTTCCTCGCCCGCGCTGGCGAAGCCCTCTTTCAGTTGGCCGAGAAACATCAGATAGACCTGGCTGACATGAATCAGGGAATACAGGCCATACAGTCGCGGATTTTCGACCACGGCGTTGGCTTCTTCCTGGGCTTCACGCAGCGCGGCGGCAACCGCTGATTCGCCATTCTCCATAAATCCGGCAGGCAGCGTCCATAAGCCATAGCGCGGTTCGATGGCGCGCCGACACAGCAAGATCTGACCCTGCCATTCGGGAATGCAGCCAGCCACAATTTTCGGGTTTTGATAATGAATGACGCCGCAGGTTTCACAGACATAGCGGGGACGGTTGTCACCGGCGGGAACCAGCAAACGGACAGCAGCGCCGCATTGGCTACAGAAATTCATTGAAATTGGCCTTGGACAAGGGTTCGGAGCGAATTAGGGCGGCAACGCAAGGAATTACGCCGCAATGTCCAGCGTTGGCATTGCGGGGACTTAGAGCCATTTTCAGCGAAGCGACCATCCTCAGCCAAGTGTAGTAATCGGCGTGGAGGATATATAGGAATCCGATCCGGGCTGTGATACCAATTCCGCATGGGTTTTAGGTAGGAGCGGGCCATGCCCGCGACTTTCGCTCTCGCGGGCATGGCCCGCTGCTCCTGCTACTCGCCTTTTTTAGCGCCTACGGCAGGTTCAGAAACACTGAATAGGTACGGAGAAGTGGTATGAAAACACCGCTCGTTGCGCCAACCCAATCCCCCTGCCGCTGATGCGGCTTCCCCCTTTGGCAAAGGAGGGTCAGGGGATTTTGCAGCCAGACGCAATGACAACCGGTTGAGCAGCGTGGGATGGGTAAAAGGCGTTGCGGATAACGCTGATTTTGGACGAAGGGACGTAAAAAACGCAGCCTACAACAGGTTCAATTCCAGCTTGGCGCGCATGGACATCATCTCGTGGTTCCACGGTGGCTCCCAGACGATTTGGACGTTCACCGATTCGACGCCCGCTTGATGACGAACCGCGTTTTCCACCCATTCCGGCATGGACCCGGCGACCGGACAGCCCGGCGCAGTTAAGGTCATCTTAATGTCGGCGTGATTGCCAAGCGGATCGACCTCCAGCCCATAAATCAGCCCCAGTTCGTAGATATTCACCGGAATTTCGGGATCGTAGACCGTCTTGATGGCTTCGATGATTTTGGCTTCCATTTCATCGGCGTCGGGCAAAGCGATTGTCGCGGTCGTCATGCGCAGTCTCCTGAAGCTATGGAAATCATTCGGTCGCTACCGGCTGCTGCTGTTCTTCCAGCGCGGCGCGGACCGCGTGCCAAGCCAGTGTGGCGCACTTGACCCGGCTGGGATAATCGCGCACCCCGGCCAGCACACTGAGCTTGCCCAGGCCGCGAGGACATTCGCCGTCGCTGGTCACGATGGTATGAAAGGCGTCGAACAGCGGCGCCACGTCGTCCACTCGCTTGCCTTTGAGGGCTTCGGTCATCAGTGAGGCTGAGGCGCTGGAAATGGCGCAGCCCGCGCCTTGAAACGCAATGTCCTTGATAACCCCTTCCTGAATGTCGAGATACACCGACACCCGGTCGCCGCACAGCGGATTAAGGCCATTGGCGGTGTGGGTCGGCTGCGGCAGGATGCGGAAATTCCGCGGCCGCTTGTTGTGGTCGAGAATGACTTCCTGATAGAGATCGCGCATATCGCTCATGCAAATAACTCCGTGACTTTGAAGAGTGCTTTGACCAGTGCATCCACCTCGTCGCGGCTGTTGTAAACCGCGAATGAAGCCCGCGCCGTCGCCGGAACGCCGTAATGTTGCATCACCGGCTGGGCGCAGTGATGACCGGCGCGAATGGCGACGCCCTCGCGGTCAAGAATGGTGCCGATGTCGTGAGGATGAACCCCTTGCAGGGTGAATGACGCCAGCGCCGCCTTGTCCCGCGCCGTGCCGATAATGCGCAGGCCGGGAATTTCCTGTAGGCGCAGCGTGGCGTATTCCAATAGCTCGTGTTCATGGGCGGCGACCGCGTCCAAACCGATGGCGTTGAGCCAGTCCAGTGCCGCGCCCAGCCCGATCACATCGGCGATGCTAGGCGTTCCGGCTTCAAACTTGTTGGGCAGATCGGCGTATTCGGTTTTCTCAAACGTGACCAGACTGATCATGTCGCCGCCGCCCTGATACGGCGGCATCGCTTCCAATAACGCCTGCTTGCCATACAGCACGCCGACTCCGCTCGGTCCGTAAACCTTGTGGGCGGAAAAAGCGTAGAAATCACAGTCGAGTTGCCGCACGTCCACCGCCAGATGCGGCACGGACTGCGCACCGTCTACCAGCACCGGAACGCCGTGAGCGTGCGCGGAATCAATCATCGCCTTGACCGGATTCAGGGTGCCAAGCGTGTTGGACAGATGCACCACCGCGACCAGTTTCACCCGCCCGCTGCTCAGAAATCGCTCGTATTCTTCCAGAATCAACTCGCCCGCGTCAGTAAACGGCACGACTTTCAGCGTCGCGCCGGTGCGCTGGCACAGCATTTGCCAAGGTACGATATTGGAATGATGCTCCATCCCGGTAATCACGATCTCGTCACCGGCTTTCACCATGCTGCCGCCAAAGCTGCTGGCGACCAGATTGATGCTTTCGGTGGCGCTGCGGGTGAAGATAATTTCCTGAGTGCTGGCGGCGTTGAGGAAGGCGCGCACTTTCTCCCGTGCGCCTTCATAAGCGGCGGTGGATCGCTCCGACAGCAGATGAACGCCGCGATGGATATTGGCGTAATAGCCGCTGTAGCACTCGCTGATCGCGTCAATCACCGCTTTCGGTTTTTGCACCGAAGCGGCGTTGTCCAGATACACCAGCGGCTTGCCGTGAACCCGCTGCCGCAGGATCGGAAATTCGGCGCGGATGCGGGCCAGATCCAGTCCGGCGTGGCTGGCTGGCGCAACCGAAACCGCGTGAAGGGCGCTCATGTCGTTCATTCCGCCTCCATGATGTCGAGCGCCAGACCGGCAGCCAGCAAGCGGGCAAACCGCTCGCGCAACGGGATCAGGCGAATTTGATTCAGGCTGTCGTTGGCGAAAGCGTGAACCAGCATGGCCCGCGCCTGCTCGGCGCTGATGCCTCTGGCCCGTAGATAAAATTCAGCGTCGGGATTAAGAAAGCCGGTGGTGGAGCCGTGACCGCATTTCACGTCATCGGCCAGAATTTCCAGGCGCGGATTGGAATTGGCCTGCGCCTGCCGCGACAACAGTAAATTTCGGCTGACCTGGCGGGCGTCGGTTTTCTGGGCGTGGGGGCGGACGTGGATCATGCCGTCGAACACAGTGCGCGCCTTGCCGTCCAGCACGCTTTTGAAGACCTGCTGACTGCTGCCGTGCGGCTGGACGTGTTCAACCCGGACGTGAACATCGCTGAACTGCTGATCCCGCGCCAAGGTCAGGCCATTGAGGTTGCAACTCGCGCCTTCCCCCATCCAGCACCGCGTCCAGATCGGTGCGGGCTACCGAACCGCCGAATGACAGCAGATGCAGATTGGCTTCACTGTTGCGCCCCTGCTGAACGCGGATCGCGCCAAGATGAAAAGCCTGCGGCGACTCCTGCTGAATCTTGTGGTAGCGCAACACCGCGCCGTCACCCAACTGCGCTTCAGTCACCGGCGCATTCAGATAGCGGCCCGCGCCCTGGTACTCGACAATCACGGTCGCCTGGGCATTTTCCGCCAGCATCAGCAGCAGACGCGGATAAACCGCCATGTCGCCGCCACTGGCGTGGAAAATCAGATGAATCGGGGTTTCCACCACCGCGCCGGGGGGCAGATAAATGAACGCGCCGTCTTCCCAAAAAGCGGTATTCAACGCGGAGAACGGGTGTTGCTCCAATCCCGGCAGCCGATCCAGATGCGGCGCGATCAATTCGGGATGGGTGAGCAACGCCTGACTCAGACTGGCGATAAACACCTGATCCGGCATGTTCTGCAACCGCGACAGGCCCGGCGCATAACGGCCATTGACGAACGCCAGCCGGTGCGTGGGCAAATCCAGCGTCGGCAGTGCCCCGGCATCCACCGGCGCAACGGCAGGCCGCTGCCAATCCCATTGCTGCAAGCCGCTGAGATCGGTCAGGCGCCAGGCTTCCTGCTGGCGAGTCGGCAACCCCAGCGTCTCAAAGCGGGCGAACGCCTCGCGGCGCAAGCGGGCAATGGCGTCGGGTTCGCGGCGGTCGGCGGCAAACGCGGCAAAATCCGGGCGATTGCGATCCTGTACTAAGGGAGCGGCGACAGTCATCGCGGCGGCTCCTTACGCGGCGGCCCGGCGGGCGCGACCGGGTTCCTCGTTGTAAAGCGCATAACCCTGTTCTTCCAGTTCCAGCGCCAGTTCCTTGCCGCCGGAACGGACGATGCGGCCATTGAACAGGACATGGACATGATCCGGCACGATGTAATCCAGCAGCCGTTGATAATGCGTAATCACCAGAAAGCCGCGTTCGGGACTGCGCAACGCATTCACGCCATCAGCAACCACTTTCAGCGCGTCAATATCCAGCCCGGAATCAGTTTCATCCAATACCGCAAAGCGCGGTTGCAACACCGCCATTTGAAACACTTCATTACGTTTCTTCTCACCGCCGGAGAAGCCTTCATTGACCGACCGCTTGAGCATGGACTCATCCATTTTCACCAGATTCATCCGTTCGTGAACCAGTTCCCAGAAATCCATTGCGTCCACTGACGATTCGCCGCGATATTTGCGCACCGCATTCACCGCCGCTTTCAGGAAATACAGATTGGCGACGCCGGGAATCTCCACCGGATATTGAAAGGCCAGAAACAGTCCTTCACAGGCGCGGGTTTCCGGGGCCATCTCCAACAGATTCTTACCGTCAAAGGTGATTTCACCCTCGGTGACGGTATAACCTTCGCGCCCGGCAATGACATTCGCCAGCGTGCTTTTGCCAGAGCCGTTTGGCCCATAATGGCGTGAACTTCGCCCGGACAGACTCTCAGATCAATGCCGTTGAGGATTTCCCGGCCCTCGACCGTGGCATGCAGATTGCGGATTTCCAACATAATTTC
>JAAUTD010000008.1 GCA_012031845.1 Synechococcaceae cyanobacterium SM1_2_3 | reverse complement strand
TGTTGTATGCCTTCATAATGCAAGGCAAATTTATAATTCGGATGACGCTCCGCAGTCCACTCAGCGGCGCGCCTAAACGCCAGCAGAATACTCCGGGGACTGAACCGACCCTTAGCGTCAGATAAATGAGTAGGAATCCACTTAAAGGTAAAACCGCGCTTGGCCGTAGTACCGACCCAGGGGCCAGCAATGGCCTCGACAATCCTACGCAATGGTTCTTCCCCACCCGTTAATTCTCGTGGTAAAGGATACATATCATCAATGGGTTGCCAACGGACGTGCGTTTGGCGTTCGATCTTTTCCCGGAACGTCTGACCGGCAGATGGCGAATTTGCAAGGTGGAGCAAAATTAGACCGAACAAATCATTCGGTCGCCATAATAGTTCACTCTTGTTATGAAGTAATTTTGAACTGTCAGTAAAACGCCATATTTCATCGTCTTGCTCAACCATTTCGGGACGCAGGAAAAACTTAAAGCGGATAGCTCTCCGGCTGCGACATTCCAGACCAATTTTCAGCGCAGCGGAGAGAATTTTTCGGATACGGCCCCAGTCATCAGCTAAACGATCCAGAGAATCAAACACCAACAAAAGCACTTGTTTCCGCTCAGCCAACTCACGGTCGCATTCAACCAAGTATTGATCGGCCTGATCACGGTTTTGGTTTATCCAAAGGGCGGCAGCGTTCACCGAGTCATCGAAAGGAAAAGGTTTTTTTCCAATACGATCAATACAGCCCTCAGTAGAACTGACCGCCAAATATCATCTGGCGTGCAGCCTTGATCGAGTAATGAGGCTATTCGTTGAGAATTTGGAAACTGTTGGTTATCGAAGTCAAGACCAAACCCAACTTTTACAATCAATTGAGAAGAAGTTTCGATATTCCCAACCTTGGCGATAAGCGCACGGGTCTTATCATCAGCTAATACCGCGGTCCAAAAACTTTTCCCAGCACCGCGCATTCCTTCTACGATGCTGACTTCTGGCTGTAGCGCTTTACTATGCATGGTCGGAATATAGATTTCCGCTGGTGCAGGCGGATCAAGTTTTTCCCAAGCAAGAATATCAGGTAATTTGGTGAGCGCCTCACGCAGAGCGATAGCATCAAAATTGAATTCAAATTGTGCCACTTCAGGCTTCTCCTGAAATCTGATCTTTCGGGAACAGGCGTGAATTTGCCCCACAGAAAAAGCCGCCGAATGCAGTTTCAATAACACTCCAGTCTGGCCGATTTTCCTGATTAATTAAATCGAAACTTCTAACTCTGGGATCAAATTGGATAACTAATGGAAAATGCGGGGCGCTTTCGTCTTCGCGCTCGAAAACTTGAGGGATCGGCTTTCCAGAGTCTCTTAGCTTCTCTTCTTCCTCAATAGTGACTCCGTCATCATATAGCTCACTCCAAACTTCATAAGAAGTACCCTTGAATCGTAGTTCGTCTGATTCAGTAGGTTCTATCTGCGCCCCAATCATTTTTAGTCGCCAACGTAAATCATCATCGGCCATGCCCAACGAAACGCTACGCGCCTGTGAGAGATGCCGAAATAATTGGCGATACGCTTGCCAGCTTTGGTAGTCATCTCGCCCGAAAAGAAATACCTCAGCGCCTAGTCGGGTGACAGCAGCGGAACCAATATCATGCAGACCTGCGCGGGCGTCGAGCAATACCGCATCAGGCTGGTCTGACAATCCCGCCAGTTGCTCCAACAATAACAATAACCGTTCAGCTAATCCTGAGAACTGACCCGTTTCAGCGGTATAGGTAGGCATATAAATACGACCCAGCTTGTTAATATAATCCTCAGTTTTTTTGCCGAAAGCGGGTAATACTCGAATGCGTCCCGGTTCTTCGCTGGACAAGGCGCATTCGCTCAAACACTCTTGCAGCAATGTTTCGTCAGGTTGGCCTATTAGCGCCTCAACCAGCCAGTCCGCCAAGCCATAATCAGGCTGGCGATCTTCATCCAGCAACAAACCGGCAATGCCGGGCGCTTCCAAATCCAAATCTACCAAGATGATGTTTTACCTGAACGGGCGAGAGACCAGGCCCATAGCGCGAAAGCCGTAGTACGGCCCACTCCGCCCTTGATGCTGAAAGCAACCGCTGTAGGTATCGGGGGATTTTTGACCAGTGACTCGCGCAACCAGTCCTGATTGGTCAGCAATCGATCAACCAGCCAAGTGTTTCTTGCTTCCGTAAGGCGAATGCGATCTGGCGATTCAAGCACGTCAGAAGGATCGATCAGATCAGTTTTTCTCAGCAAAACTTGTTGGTCGCCGGGACTATAAACGCCTAAATTTTGATGAAGTTTTTCGGCCAGTTCATTCCAGCCATTCGTATTGGCTAAAGCATCATCCGGCAATACAACCGTCAAAACTCCGAAACTGTCACGCACCAGCGTAGTTTCAGGCGGATCTCCATGAGAGTAATCTTCGATAATTTGAATCGTATCGCTTATCGCCTTGTCGAATTTCAGGATCATCATTTTCGTTGTCCAGTAAGCCCGACTGCGCCGAGTAGCCTTTTAGCCATAACCTGGTGTTTTTTCATTGCTTCAACAGAAACTATGCCATCCTGGTAATAACGCTGCTCCACACACCAATCTAAAAAAGGATTAGAAACTTTAAGAATTCCAAAAAGTAAAGCGTATCGTTTTTGCAAACTCGTATGCTTGGCTTTGTCCCACAACACATTAATGTGTTCCTTGTAATTTTTGATGCAACTCCCGATTTTTTGAAAAAGCAGGCAGTTCGATAAGAGCTTTCTTAATGGCGCATTCCGCCGCAAGGCCATAAAGCTGATCAGCGTTTTCCACCCGATTTTCTCCCGCAAGCAGTTGGGCATCCTCCCAATGCCGGAAAGCCGCAGATGAGTAATCTTCCGCCTCAGACATTCCCCATCACCTCGGCCAATCGGGTCACGCCGCGCAGTTCCAACCCTTCGACGCGACTGCTGCGCCGAGGCAGATTAGCGCGGGGCACAATCGCCTGCTTGAAACCATGCTTGGCCGCTTCACGCAACCGTTCTTCGCCATTCGGCACTGGGCGAATTTCACCGGCCAAACCGACTTCGCCGAACACCACCAAATCTGTTGGCAACGGTCGGTCGCGAAAACTGGACAGCGCCGCCAGCAATACCGCTAAATCCGCCGCCGTTTCATTGATGCGCACCCCGCCCACTGCGTTAACGTAAACATCCTGGTCGTACATCGCCACCCCGCCGTGCCGGTGCAGCACCGCCAGCAGCATCGCCAGCCGGTTCTGCTCCAACCCAAGGTGACCCGGCGCGGATTGCTGCCGTGGCACTCGTCCACCAGCGCCTGAATTTCCACCAGCAAGGGTCGAGTGCCTTCGCGGGTGACCATGATGACGCTACCGGCCACCGGGGTATCGTGGCGCGACAGAAAAATAGCCGACGGATTGCTGACTTCTTTCAAACCGCGCTCGGTCATTGCGAACACGCCCAGTTCATTGACCGGCCCGTAACGATTCTTGACCGCCCGCAACACCCGCAACTGCCCGCCAGGATCGCCCTCGAAATACAGCACCGTGTCCACCATGTGTTCCAGCACCCGTGGCCCGGCAATCGCGCCTTCCTTGGTCACATGACCGACCAGAAACAGCGCCGCGCCGCTGCCTTTGGCGTAGCGCACCAGTTGCGCCGCGCTCTCGCGCACCTGCGCCACTGAACCGGGCGCCGATTGCAGCCGCTCAGTAAACACGGTCTGGATCGAATCAATCACCACGACTTGCGGTTGCTCGATCTCGCAGATCGCCAAAATCCGTTCGACATTGATTTCGGGCAACAACCGCAACCGGTCGCGGGACAAACTCAACCGTTGGGCGCGCATGCTGATTTGCTGGGGCGATTCCTCGCCGCTCACATACAGGGTGCGATTGCGGGTCGCCAGTTCCGCCAGGGCTTGCAACAGCAGAGTGGATTTGCCGATGCCCGGATCGCCGCCAATCAGTGTCACCGAACCCTGCACCAGTCCGCCGCCCAACACCCTGTCCAACTCGCCGTTGCCGCAGGATTGGCGAATTTCCGCAGTCGCGTCCACTTCGGCCAGGATGCGCACTTCCGATCCAACCGCAGCGCCACTATAGCCAGCGGGCTTGATCCCGCTTTTCCCGGCGGGCGGTATCGCAGGTGCTTCCTGCAAGCAATTCCACGCCCCGCAATCGCCGCACTGGCCTGCCCACTTGTTGGCTTGCGCACCGCATTCAGTGCAAACGTAGAGAGTGCGACCCTTGCTGCTCATTCGGTGAGATTCTCGGCAGGAACGACTTCGACCCGCACCCGCTTGGTGATCCCGCAAAGTAAAGGGTAGGAAATCGTCCCGGCGGCCTCGGCAATCCTCTCCACCGGCAAGCCTTCGCCCCACAACACCACGGGATCGCCGATCCGGGCTGCGGGATGCTGGCGCAAATCCAGCGTGATCATGTCCATTGACACTCGCCCGATCAGCGCCGCTTCACGCCCGTTGACCAGAACTGGCGTCCCGGACGGCGCATGGCGCAGATAACCGTCACCATAACCAGCCGCCGCCACCCCGACATCCATATCCTCCGGGCAAATCCAGGTTCCACCATAGCCAACCGGCTCGCCTTGCCGCAACCGATTGATGGCGATCAAACGAGTGCTGAAGGTCATCACTGGACGCAAATCGTATTCAGCGGCCACGCTGCCAGTAAAAGGCGACGCGCCATACAGCATGATGCCGGGCCGCACCCAGTCAAAATGGGTTTGCGGCCAACCGAGAATGCCGGCGGAATTCGCCAACGACCGATCGCCCGGCAAGCCAGTGATGGCCGTTGCAAAGGTTTGAAGCTGCTGAAGGGTATAGTCGCAATCGCGTTCGTCAGCCCGCGCCAGATGGCTCATCAAACCGATCTCCGGCGCTACGGCAGGGCAGTCCTGCAATCGATGGAAAAGCGCCGACACATTCTCCGGCGCCAAACCCAGCCGGTGCATCCCGCTATCCATTTTCAGCCAGACCCGCAGCGGATGCTCCAGGCGGGCAGATTCCAGCATCAACGCCTGCTCAGGATGATGAATGGCAATTTCCAGCCGGTGGCGAGCGCACAAGGCAGTTCAGCCGCTTCAAACACGCCTTCCAGCAGCAGAATGGGCCGATCAATGCCCGCCTCGCGCAAGATCAGCGCCTCTTCAATGCAGGCCACCGCCAAAGCATCAGCATCTACAGCGCGGGCGACGCGAACCAGGCCGTGGCCGTAGCCATTCGCCTTAACGGCGGTCGCTACTTTTCGTCCGGGCGCGGCTGCTCGAACCCGTCGCAGATTGTGAACCAGCGCCCCCAGATCGAGGCGCACTGTGGTTGCTCGACTCATGACCAGAACCTGATGGATAGAATTCGGGGATAAAGTTCTCGAACCGGGTGTACTGGCCCATGAACGTCAGCGGCACCATGCCAATCGGACCGTTACGCTGCTTGCTGATGATGATTTCGGCCTTGCCCTTGTCGGGACTGTCCGGGTTATAGACTTCATCGCGGTAGATGAAGCAGATCAGATCGGCATCCTGCTCAATCGCGCCGGATTCGCGCAAATCGGACATGATCGGCCGCTTGTCGCCGCGCTGCTCCAGGGTGCGGTTGAGCTGCGACAGCGCCAGCACTGGCACCGACAACTCCTTGGCTAACGCTTTCAGCGAGCGGGAAATTTCCGAAACTTCAGTAGCGCGATTCTCATTGGTGCCGGGCACCTGCATCAACTGAAGATAATCCACCACGATCAGCCCCAACTGGCCTTCCTGCCGGTGCAAACGGCGCGCCCGCGCCCGCAACTCATTGGGACTCAGACTGGAACTGTCGTCAATAAACAGGCGGGCCTCCGACAGGATAGTGACCGCCGAAGTCAGCCGGGGCCAGTCTTCATCCTCCAGTCGCCCGGTGCGCACCCGGTGCTGATCAATCCGTCCCAGCGACGACACCAGTCGCATGATCAGGCTCTCACAGGGCATTTCCATGCTGAACACCGCCACCGGACATTTGACCTGAATCGCCGCATATTCAACGATGTTCATCGCCAGGCTGGTCTTGCCCATTGAAGGCCGCCCGGCAATGACGATCAGATCGCCGCGCTGCAAACCCGCCGTCTTTTCATCAAAATCAGCCCAACCGGTAGGAATGCCGGTAATCGGGTTATCGCGCTGAAACAGCAGATCAATCCGCTCAACGGTGCGCGCCAGCAAATCCTTGATGTTGGCGAAACCCTGCTGGGCGCGGGAACCGCGCTCGGCAATGGCGAAGACCTTCTTTTCAGCATCGTCCAGCAGTTCCCGACTGTCGCGGCCCTTGGGATCGTAGGCGCTGTCAGCAATTTCGGTGGCGGTGCGAATCAGTTCGCGGCGGATCGCCCGCTCGCGAATGATGTTGGCGTAGGCCCGGACATTGGCGGCGCTGGGGGTATCCCGCGCCAAAATACCGAGATAGGCAAAGGTTCCTGCGTCTTCCAGTTGATTGTTGTCCTCAAGCCATTCAGCCAGAGTCAGCAGATCAAAGGGTTGGCTATTCTCGGCCAGCCGCCGGACCGCACGAAAAATCAGCCGGTGATCATTGCGATAAAAATCGCTTTCATCCAGGCGGTCGGCCACTTGATCCCAAGTGGAATTATCCAGCATCAGACCGCCCAGCACCGCCTGCTCGGCTTCAAGCGAATGCGGCGGCGTTCGCAGCGCTTCAGTCGCATTATCTTTACGGGTGGGAAACGGAGAAACGGGCTGCATGACGGAACTCTCGGAGTGAAACCGGTGATCCGCCGCCCGCCGCGAACCTTCGGCGGCACGGCCACGAAACTCCCACGAGGGGGCGATAAGCCCGTCAAGTGGTTCAAAACACCACTTCTGGGCAAGGCGCACGGGATTTATTGCAGTGTAGCCCACCCCGGCGCCAGCACGGCAGCCGAACGCTTCAGGACTCGGCGATGACGTTGACCCGAATTTGGGTCCTGACTTCATTGTGCAGATGCAGATCGACATCGTATTCGCCAATCTGGCGAATCGGCCCAGTCGCCAGCCGCACCTCATGTTTCTGCAATTCAATGCCGGCGGCGGATACCGCATCGGCGATGTCGCCAGCGCCTACGGAGCCAAACAGGCGGCCTTCACTGCCGGTTTTCACCGACAGGGTGACGATCAGTTCGGCCAGTTGTTCGGCGCGGGCCTTGGAGGTCGCCAGCGCTTCGGCGGCGACCCGCTCCAGTTCAGCGCGGCGGGCTTCAAAGCGGGCGATGTTGGCAGAGTTCGCCAAAGTCGCTTTGCCCTTTGGTATCAGAAAATTGCGAGCATAGCCCGACTTGACTTTAACCCGGTCGCCCAGGACGCCCAAATTGGCGATTTTTTCCAGCAGAATAATTTCCATTTTAAAACTCCAAAATTCGATCTAGGGCGTTAATGCGTCATTCAGGGTTTGTTCCATCGCGGTCGGACGCGGTTGCGGAAATCCAGCCAGGCATCGGCAACGCCCAGCACCATGACCCATTGTGACAGTAGTGGAATCAGCAGCAGGTAAAACAATAGCAACCAGGCCGATGCCAGTTGCCATTTGAAGGCCACGGCATGAATCACAGCCACGCCTTGAACGGCGTACAGTATTCCCAGCACCAGCATGAAATTGCTCAGCAACGTCCAACCCAATCCCATCGCTGCGCCGAATAGCGCCAAGGTGAATACCGCCAGCGGACGCCCCAGGCGTAACTGGTGAAATTCCGGGCGGAAGCCTTCGGGATTGAACAGCACGGCTTGCCACCAGCGACCCAGCAATAGCGCCAGCAGTACGAACAGCAATATTCCGCTGACCGCCTGCCCCGGCAACAAGGGCGTCCATTGCCTCAGCAGGTTCAACAGTTGATCAAGCGTAGCTCGATCAGCAATCTGCCCTGATGAAACCAGCGCGGTTAAGTCCAGTTGCCACTGGTCAAGCACGCTAGCCCACCAGATCGCGGGATCGCCCAACACCAGATAGAAACCGGCGACAGCCAGCAGGCTGAATAAGGCGGCGGCTTGGAATGTTGTAGACAAGGACACTGTAAATCGCAAAATCAATGCCAGAAACCACAGCGGCAACCAGTAAGTCAGCAACACATTCAGCATCGGCCAAGGGGCGCCCAAAGCCAGCCAGACTAACCCTGTTGCGCCCAATCCCGCCAAAATCAGCAGCAGCGCACCTTCAGCGACGCCCCGTCGCAGCGTCACCAAAGCGACCGCCGCCCCAGAGACAATGAGGATTGGCGGAAACAGCCAGAACAACACTGCGGCGGTCGCTGCGATCCAAGCCGCAGACCAGCGCCCGCGTATAATGAGAACAGCCAGCCATTTCACGGTGCATCAGCGCCCGGTCAGTTCAGCGGCTCCGTCAACTGACTTTAGTGCCGGTCGCAATACGGGAGCAGCGCGAGGAAACGGGCGCGCTTGATCGCCACCGACAATTGCCGCTGATAACGGGCTTTGGTCCCAGTAATGCGGCATGGCACAATTTTGCCGGTCTCGCTGATATAGTTTTTCAGAACGGCAATGTCCTTGTAGTCAATTTCCTTCACGCCTTCGGCAGTGAAACGGCAGAATTTCTTGCGGCGGAAAAATCGCGACATAATCGTTAAACCTCGGCTGATGGGATATTCAAGGCGTCAATGCAGGCAGTGCGGCAATCGGTTTAGATCGCCTCGTCGTCAGTTTCAATCTCATCGTCGGATTCCTCACGACCGCCGCGCCGATCATCGCGATCTTCACGGTCGTCGCGCACTTCACGATCATCACGCGATCTGATCAGCGGTGATGGTTCGGTCTCCGCCTCATCGCGCTGGATGATGAGATTGCGGATGACTGCATCGTTGAAGCGAAACGCAATTTGCATCTCGTTCAGCACAGTCTGGCTGCACTCAACATTCATTAATACATAATGAGCCTTGTGAATTTTGTTGATCGGGTAGGCTAACTGCCGTCGGCCCCAATCCTCCAGGCGGTGAATTTTGCCACCGTCTTCCTCGATCATGACGCGGTAGCGATCAACCATTGCCTGAACCTGATCGCTCTGATCAGGATGGACCATAAATACAATTTCGTAATGACGCATCTACTGCGGCTCCCTACGGATGAGAAACAGCCTCCCGCACGCACGGTGAGGCAAGGAGTCACGAACCACTACGGTTCGCAAGGGTTGGTAAGTCTATGGGAAATGTACGGTGGGCGCAACGATTCACGCCGGTTGGCCTATCCCCTGGAGAACGGGCGTCTTGCCCATTGCAGCGCAGGCTGCGAGCCTGCACTACGCCCCAAGGCGAATGTCCTATGAGTCGTTGAGGGGCCAACATTTCGCCCTATCGCCAAACTGGCGTACAATTCCGCGCTTATCTTAATTCGCCCATGCTTTGTCGTGAGCATTGGGCGTTCGCCTTTGCCGAGGTTGCAAATGTTCAGTCAAGCCATGCGAATTGCCGAATTTGACCCGGAATTATGGGCTGCCATCCGAGGTGAAAATGAGCGTCAGGAAGCCCACATTGAGCTGATCGCGTCGGAAAACTACGCCAGCCCGCGTGTGCTTGAAGCCCAGGGTTCGGTGCTGACCAACAAGTATGCGGAAGGCTATCCCGGCAAGCGCTATTATGGCGGCTGCGAATTTGTGGACATCGCCGAGCAGTTGGCGATTGACCGCGCCAAGCAGTTGTTCAAAGCCGATTACGCCAATGTGCAACCGCATTCCGGCTCACAGGCTAACGCGGCGGTCTATATGGCGCTGGTCGAACCGGGCGAAACCATTCTCGGCATGAGTCTGGCTCACGGCGGCCATCTCACGCATGGCGCCAAGGTCAATTTCTCCGGTCGGCTTTACCATGCGGTGCAATACGGCCTGAATGAAGCGACCGGCGAAATTGATTACGAACAGGTGGAACGGCTGGCGCTGGAATGCAAGCCTAAAATGATCGTGGCTGGCTTCTCAGCCTATTCGCGGGTGGTGGACTGGCAACGCTTTCGCGCTATTGCCAATCAGGTGGGCGCTTATCTGTTCGTGGATATGGCGCACGTTGCTGGTCTGGTCGCAGCGGGCGTCTATCCCACTCCGATCCCGGTTTCCGATGTCGTCACCACGACCACGCATAAAACCCTGCGCGGTCCGCGTGGCGGCCTGATTCTGGCCCGCTCGAACCCGGATATTGAAAAGAGGCTCAATTCACTGGTTTTTCCCGGCATTCAAGGCGGGCCGCTGATGCACGTCATCGCCGCCAAGGCGGTGGCGTTCAAGGAAGCGTTGCAACCGGAGTTTATCGAGTATCAGCAACAGGTGGTCGCCAATGCCCGGGCAATGGCTGGAATCTTTATCGAACGCGGCTACAAGATCGTTTCCGGCGGCACCGATAATCACCTGTTCCTGGTAGACCTGATTGACAAGGGTTTGACCGGCAAAGCGGCGGATGCGGCGCTGGGTCGCGCTCACATCACCGTCAACAAGAACGCGGTCCCGAATGATCCGCAGTCGCCGTTTGTCACCAGTGGCGTCCGCATTGGCTCGCCCGCGATTACTACCCGTGGTTTCAAGGAGCGTGAATGCCGCGATCTGACCCACTGGATTTGCGACATTCTCGATGATCTGGAAAATCCAGCGGTTAATGATCGAGTGCGCAGTCAAGTCGTGGAGTTGTGCGCTCGCTTTCCGGTGTACGGCTGAGTTCACGGCGGAAAGCGCGAGACCGCAACCATGCACTGCCCGTTCTGCGGTACGCCGGATACCCGGGTCATTGATTCCCGCTTGTCCGCGGAAGGCGACAAGGTGCGGCGGCGGCGCGAATGTCCCGGCTGTAACGCCCGTTTCACCACTTATGAGCTAGCCGAACTGGTCATCCCGCCAGTGGTGAAGCGCGATAATCGCCGCGAGCCGTTTCTGGAGGAAAAATTACGGGCCGGTTTATTGCGGGCAGCTGGAAAAACGGCCCGTTAGCGTCGAGCGGATTGAAGCGGCGATTCTGCGCATCAAGAACCGCGCCAGCAGCGAACGCGAATTGAGCAGTCAGCAAATCGGCGAATGGGTCATGGACGAACTGCGCAATCTGGATCAGGTGGCCTATGTCCGCTTTGCTTCGGTCTATCGCAGTTTTCAGGATGTAAACGCCTTCCGTGAGGAAATAGAGCGGCTGCAACAAGCGTCCGATGTCGCGGATTCAAAATAATGTCCGCCGCCGACTACCGCTGCATGGCCCGCGCTCTGACGCTGGCCCGGCGTGGCCTGTACAGCACCGATCCCAATCCACGGGTCGGCTGCGTACTGGTTCGGGATGGTGAAATTATCGGCGAAGGCTGGCATCAATACGCTGGCGAAGCCCATGCCGAGATCAACGCGCTGAACGCCGCTGGTTATCGGGCGCAGGGCGCAACTGTTTACGTCACCCTGGAACCGTGCTGTCATCATGGCCGCACCCCGCCCTGCACCGAAGCATTGCTAAAGGCCGGAGTCACCCGCTTGGTCGCGGCGATGCCCGATCCCAATCCGCAAGTGGCCGGACGTGGGTTGGCGATGCTGCGCGAGGCGGGCGTTGCAGTGGAATGCGGACTGCTGGAAGCGGAGGCGCAGGCGCTGAATCCCGGCTTTATCCAGCGCATGACTCAAGGCCGACCTTTTATCCGCGTCAAGCTGGCGATGAGTCTGGACGGGCGCACCGCGTTGGCGTCGGGCCAGAGCCAATGGCTGACCGGCGCGGCGGCGCGTGAAGACGTACAACGACTGCGGGCGCGCAGTTCGGCGATTCTGACCGGGGTTGGCACGATGCTGGCGGATGATCCCAGCCTTAACGTCCGTCTGCCGGAAACCACGCGGCAACCCTTGCGGGTCATTCTGGACTCCAGCCTGCGCACCCCGCAGACCGCCCGCACCTTGCAGCTACCCGGTTCAACGCTGATCTTTACCGCCGTTGCAGATCCCGCTGCCCATGCACCGTTGCAAGCTGCGGGCGCAGAAATTATCGTTGCGCCGCCGCTTAAGTCTGGTCTGGATTTGCGGGCGGTCATGGCGGAACTGGCCCGCCGCGAATGCAATGAAATTCATGTGGAATGCGGCCCAACGCTGGCCGGCGCCTTATTGCAGGTCGGCCTTATCGATGAATTGGTGGTATATATGGCGCCGCTGTTGTTGGGCGACAAGGCGCGAGGTCTGTTTCAATTACCAAGGTTGACACAAATGAGTGAGAGATCTGAATTCCAAATACTGGATATGCGGGCAGTAGGACGGGATTGGCGGGTGACGCTGAAATTGAAAACGCCGCCGCTGCTCTAATTAAACGTCGCAAAGATACAGAAGGACTCCTGGCATGTCTTACAGCAATTTTACCCTCAAGCGGGTTAAAGAAGAATTTAGCCTGAGCATTATCGAAAATGAAGATCTGTTTTCGATGGTGGAAGAGATTAAAATTAGCGAATATCTTGATAAAACGCTTAACTACAATGTCCCTCTGGCGCTGGCGATCAGTACCGAAAAGGCGCGATCAGAACTCATCATCGCCAATATCCTGCTTGAGCTGAAAAGGATATTGAAAGATCAGATTGGTTTATTTTCCGGCATAAACCTTGATGTAGATAAAGACAGAGACTTGAATGGTTTTTGCGACTATATTTTAAGCAGATCATCAGAGCAGTTTTATTTAAGCGCCCCGATTATAGCCATTGTCGAGGCAAAAAATGAGCAAATGACTTCTGGTTTTGGCCAGTGCATTGCGGAAATGATCGCCGCCAAGATATTTAATGAAAGAGAAGGAAATCCGGTACAGAAAATATATGGAGCAGTCACCACTGGGAATGCCTGGAAGTTTCTTAAATATCAGGATGACTCCGCTTATATAGACAAGCTTGAGTATTACATTTCCAATGTGGGAAAGATTATGGCTATTCTGGTAAAAATGGTGAAACAGGAAGTCTAGGTCATAGTTAATGGGCTATTTTTTCTTCTCAGGACTTTCGCCTCAGGTTCAAAAACCGTTCGGGGTGAGCCGGTCGAACCCCGTTTTTGCTGATGAATACCCTTCGACCGCTGAGCTTGTCGAAGCGTCAGGGCGAACGGATGGAGCGAAAGCCCTGATTCCAAATGCCGTTGCCTATTCACTGCTCATCGCCCACATTCGCCCCACTGCTCCGAGAATCCCGCCATGTTCACTGGAATCATTAGCGCCGTCGGAACCCTTACTGCGCTTCAGCCACGCGGCGGCGATGTCCGGCTGCGCGTCGCTACTGGCAAGCTGGATTTGCGCGATGTGCAACTGGGCGACAGCATTGCGGTCAGCGGCGTCTGCCTGACCGCCGTTGAATTGCCGGGCGACGGATTCTGGGCCGACGCTTCCCGCGAAACACTGGAACGCACCATTCTCGGAGGAGTCGCGCCTGGCATGAAAGTCAATCTGGAAAAGGCGCTAACCCCCGACCACCCGACTCGGCGGTCATCTGGTTAGCGGCCATGTTGATGGCGTCGGCGTGGTCACCGAATGGCAACCCGATGGCCGGTCGTGGCGGCTGCGGATTCAGGCCCCGGATGATCTGGCCCGCTACATCGCCGCCAAAGGCTCTATCTGTGTGGACGGGGTGAGTCTCACCGTTAACCGGGTGGACGGCGCCGCTTTTGAACTCAATATCATCCCGCAAACCTTGGCCGAGACCACGCTGGCGGATTTTCAGGTCAACCGGCGGGTCAATCTGGAAGTGGATTTGATCGCCCGTTATCTGGAACGGCTGCTTTTGGGCGAACGCGCCGCACAACCGGGCGGCGGTGGCCTTACTGAGGCGCTGCTGCGTGAACACGGATTCTGGACATAGACCCAACATGGCGCTTAACAGCATTGATGAAATCCTCGCCGATCTGCGGCAGGGCAAGATGGTCATCATTATGGACGATGAGGATCGCGAAAACGAAGGCGATCTGCTGATGGCGGCGGCGCTGGTGCGCCCAGAGGATGTCAATTTCATGGCCCGCTACGGACGCGGCCTGATCTGCCTGACATTGACCCGCGAACGCTGCCAGCAAATCCGCCTGCCGCTGATGGTGCAGGACAACGCCACCCCGTTTTACACCAACTTCACCGTGTCTATCGAAGCGGCTCAAGGCGTCACCACCGGCATCTCCGCCTACGACCGCGCCCACACTATCCGCACTGCGGTGCGCCCCGACGCCAAGCCGGAAGACCTGGTGCAACCCGGCCACATTTTCCCGCTGATGGCCCAGCCGGGTGGGGTGCTAACTCGCGCCGGTCACACCGAAGCCGGTTGCGATCTGGCCCGATTGGCGGGTCTGGAACCGGCAGCGGTCATCGTCGAAATTCTCAATGAAGATGGCAGCATGGCGCGGCGACCCGATTTGGAACTGTTCGCCGAACAGCACGACTTGAAAATCGGCACCATCGCCGCCCTGATCCGCTACCGGATGCAGAATGAAAAAACCGTCGAGCGCGTCGCCGATGCGGTGATGGCTACTGAATTTGGCCCATTCCGGGTGTTGACCTATCAGGATGTGGTCAGCCGACAGGTGCATTTCGCCCTGGTCAAGGGCGAGATTCGTCCTGATCAAGTGGTGCTGGTGCGGGTGCATGTGCAACATCTGCTGAGCGACATGCTGGCGTTGCGCCTGCCCGACAGCGGCTGGCCACTACGCGACGCCTTGCGCCGGGTCGCCAACGAAGCGTCCGGCGTACTGGTGTTTCTCAGCCATCCCGACGATCCGGCAGCATTGATCCGGCGGATGCGCAGCTACCAGTTCGGCTCCACCGAAACGCTACGCGCCGCCGATCCCAGCGCCGAGTTGCGCACCTACGGCATCGGCGCACAAATTCTGCTCGACATTGGCGTACGGCGGATGCGGGTGCTGAGCGCACCCAAACGCATTACCGGTCTGTCCGGTTTCAATCTCGAAGTCGTCGAATATGTCTCCTGAATCCCATTTTCATTCACCGCTACGGAATCTCCCATGTCTCACATCACTACCATTGAAGGCGACTTCACCCCGCTACAGGATGCCCGCTTTGCCCTGGTCGCGGCGCGGTTCAACAGCTTCATCGTCCAAAGCCTGATCAATGGCGCGGTGGACGCCTTGCGCCGTCATGGCGTGGCGGAAACCAGCATTGATCTGGTCTGGACCCCTGGCTCGTTTGAATTGCCGCTGGCCGCGCAACGGCTGGCCGCCAGCGAACGCTACGATGGGATCGTGGCGCTGGGCGCAGTGATTCGCGGCGGCACGCCCCATTTCGAGTATGTAGCCGGTGAATGCGTCAAGGGGCTGGCCAGCGTTTCGCTGGAATACGATATTCCGGTGGGCTTCGGGGTGTTGACTGTGGACACTATTGATCAGGCGGTCGAGCGGGCGGGAACCAAAGCGGGCAACAAGGGCGCCGAAGCGGCGATGTCGGTGCTGGAAATGGTCAGCCTGCTGCGGCGGCTGGAAGTCTGAGCCGTGGCTGAACCGACTCGCTCCAGAAAACCGGGGCCGCGCAGTTGGGCGCGCGCTGTGCAGCGCAGGCGATCTACGAATGGCAGATGACCGGCCAGTTGCCCAGTCAGATTGCGGCGCAGTTCATCGCCGATGAAGATTTGAACAAGGCCGATCCTGATTTTTTCCGCGAACTGGTGCATCAGGTCCCGGCGCGACTGGCCGACATTGACGCCGCGTTGCAACCGTTTCTGGATCGTCCGCTGACGCAGGTCGATCCGGTGGAACGCGCCATTCTGCGAATTGGCGGTTATGAACTGTTGCAGCACCCGGAACTGGCCTGCCGGATTGTGATCAACGAGGCGGTGGAACTGGCCAAGCTGTTCGGCGCGGAGCAGGGTCATCGCTACGTCAATGGGGTGCTGGACCGCCTGGCGCGCAGCATGCGAATCGCCGAGTTCGCCGCGTCTTCCTGATCCTGCTTACCACATCCTGCATACCACATTGATAAACAGGATGAGCAGGATAAGTGCATTAGCTCCAAGGACAAACACAGGGTTTTACTGATCGTGATTATCCTGTGAATCCTGTAAATCCATGTTCAGTTTGATATGGATTTGCCCCGCATTCAGTACGGCGGCAGCAGCCGACGAAAGCCATGCGCCAGCACGATCAGCAGAAATATCAAATTGCGCAACGGGATAGCCGGCCAGAAATAGCGCACCGGCGCACCCGCCTGGCCGGTGGTGATGACGGTTTCCAGCCGATCAGCCAGCGTCCGCAGCAGCCGCAACGAACGCGGCCAATCGGTAATCCCCGCCCGCCATTGCGCTGGAATACCCGCTTCTCCCACAGTCGCTCCCGCCAGTGCGCCAACAATCGCGCCAGTGGTATCGGTGTCGCCGCCGCAATCCAGCACCGTCGTTAAAGTTTGCCGAAAATCGCCGCAATGACGGAACCAGGCGTAAGCCACCACCGGAACGGTATGATAGATGTAGCCGCTCACCCCTCTGGCCAGTCCCAAGGATTCCGCCAGTTCCGCCACGCTTTGATCGGTTCGCGCCGCTTGTTCGATAGCGTCCACCCGCATTTGCCAATCGCGATCATCCGCGCCACAACCTCGCAACACCGCCAAAAACGGCTCCAGCGGCGGACGCTGGGTCAGACTCTCGCGCATAATCCAGGCCGATAATTCCGCAATCGCCGTGGCGCCAGTCAGCGCCTTTGGATCGGTGTGAGTGATGCGGGTTGAAGCCGCGACATAGGCGGCTCGCCGTGGCGGATCGTGGGCGAACACGGCGCCAATAATCGCTACCCGCATGGCCGGGCCGTTGCCGGCGGAATAAACCCCGCTACGGCTCGGCGAAAAACCCAGTGATAACTTGAGAATCGCCCGCAAGGTGGCAAAGCCGATACCCGCCGGTAGTGACAGCAGCCAGCCGCGCAATTGCCAACCCAGGCGGCGGGCGAACAGTTCGGGCGAAGTGGGATAACGCAGCAAACCTTGCGCGACAAAAATCGTATGCTCGGTATCGTCGCTGATCAGGCCGCGCCCGAAGATCAGCCGATGCCGCCAGTCGCCCTTGAACCAGCGTTGAATCCGCTGGCGGGACAGCCCTTCGGCGGGTAGACCCAGCGCATCGCCGACGGCTGTTCCGATCAATAAACCGCGCAAGCGGGATGCCGGTGTAGCGGTTTCATGCTTTACATAGTGCGTTGCCGAACAATCCATAACTTGATGGCCTCATCAGTTTTTAGTCCAGTTTCTTACAAGCTGGCGTTATTCCCAGCGAAAGGCCCACGCCCCGATAGCAATGAATCCAGCGGTCATCGCGGTCAACACCAGCAAATGCCCGGAGATGGCCGCCAGTCCCGCGCCGTCCATCATGATCGCGCGCGCCGCATCAATAATATGGGTCAGCGGCAATAATTGTGCGCACTGTTGCAGAATGGGATGAGCGCCTTCCAGCGAGAACCACACCCCGGATAAAAAGGTCATCGGCCAACTCAAGGTATTGAGCAGACCTGCGGCGACTTCTTCGCTGGTGGCGCGGGCGGCGACGATTAAACTGAGGCTGATCAAACTCATTGCGCCCAGCACAAACACCAGAAAAAGATTCAGATAGGAACCGTGCATCGCAAAGCCGATAAATAGATGCGTGCCGATAAAAACCAGCACGGTTGTCGCCAGAACCAGCCATAACCGCGAAGCAATCTGCGCCGACAAAAATTCCAGAGCAGTGAGCGGCGTGGCTTTTAATCGTTTCAACATGCCGATTTTGCGGTAACGGACAATGACGTAGCCCACGCCAAACAGACAACTGAACATCATGTTCATCGCCATAACGCCCGGCAACACCCAATCCACATAACGAATAAGCCGCCCGGACACGATTTGCCGGGTGAAATCAGCCTTTGCATTGGCGCCCCGTAAAATCTGTTCCAGCACATAACCCTTTGGCGATTCTTCATTGATCCAGTAGCGCTTCCCATCCGGCTCGATCAGCATGTCAAGCTGATGGCGCTCAATTTTCGGCAAAGCGGTGGACAAATCGGCTATTGGAATAAACTGGATATAGCGGGTCTGAAAAAATGCGCCGCTATTGGCGCGGTCGGCATCGCCCAATACCCCGACTTTGTACAGACTCAGACCCGGCCCTGAGAACACTATGGCGAAACCGGCAATCAGCGCAATCGGAAACAGCAGATTCCAAATCAGCGATGATCTATCGCGCCAGAACTCCCGGTTTCGACACAGAAAAATGGCCCAGAAACGCTTGAAAATTCAATTGCGCAACTCCTGTCCAGTCAGTTCCAGAAACAGATCTTCCAGCGTGCGCGGGCGAATCAGCAACCGCGCCAGCGGAATATGCCAGGCCAATAATTCCTGAACCGTGGCGCCCACATCCTGAGTCAGAATCTCTACCCGGTCAGGGTAATAAATGACTGGGTGCGCTAATGGCGGCGCTGGATTAGGAAAATCGGCCAGCGGCAATTGCAACACTACATCATCGAAATGAGCCGCCAATAACTCGCGGGGTGTGCCTTGGGCGACAATCCGGCCATGATCCATAATAGCAATCTCGTCGCAAAGGTAATAAGCCTCTTCCATGTAATGCGTCGTCAACAAAATGGTTTTACCCAGCGCCTTGATCCGGTGTATCAGTTCCCAGAAATTACGCCGCGCTTGTGGATCAAGACCCGTGGTCGGCTCGTCCAGAAAGATTAAGGCGGGATCATTCACCAGAGCAATCGCCAGCAATAGCCGTTGTCGCTGACCGCCGGACAGCTTGCGGGTGTCGCGGTCGAGAAAATCGCCCAGGGCGCAAGCTTCGATCAGCGCATCCAGCGGCAAACTGCGCGAATAAAGGCTGGCGAACATCTGTAAATTTTCCCGGCCCGTGACGTAATCCTGCAAGGCGGTGGACTGGAACATGATGCCAATGTCCTGGCGGAAACGCGGGCCGAGCGGCTCGCCCAAGTAGCAAATGCTGCCGCTGGTCGGTTGCTGAATGCCTTCCAGAATCTCAACGGTCGTGGTTTTCCCTGCGCCGTTCGGGCCGAGCAAACCCAAACAGCGTCCGACTGAAAGCGTGAGATCAATACCGTTTACGGCATGGACGCCGCGAAAGCGTTTGACCAGATTGCGGGTTTCGAGCAGAGCGGTCATAGGATGAGTGGGCAAAGCGCCGAGAAGTGTGAGAAAGACAAAAGTTTATTAACAAGATTTTCGCTTCAGGTTCAAAAACTGTTCAGGGCGAGCCTGTCGAACCTCGTATTTTTACCGATGAATGCCCAATGCCCTTCGACCGCTGAGCTTGCCGAAACGTCAGGGCGAACGGATGGAGCGAAAGTCCTGATTAAGAAGGGTAATTATCGGGGCTGAATATGAAAAAAAGCGGGTTACGCCATGCGTCCCCCGCCTTTTTCAGATCGCTGCAGGTTACCGATTCACCCGCTCATTCCTTGGCGACGACTTCCTCGCCATCATCGCTCTTGTCCTCGATCAGCGACTTGTCCTCGGATTCGCTGCTCTCGAACAAATGACCGGCGCCGCTGGCCGGGCGGCTAGGCACCCAGTCCTGCCGCCGTTGCAGGTGATAAGCCAGCCCAGTGCCGGCGGGGATCAGCCGACCGACGATGACGTTCTCCTTCAGGCCGCGCAAATCGTCGCGCAAGCCCCGCACCGCCGCCTCGGTCAGCACGCGAGTGGTTTCCTGGAACGAAGCCGCCGAAATAAACGATTCAGTCGCCAGCGACGCCTTGGTGATGCCGAGCAGGATGGGTTGCCACGAGGCTGGCAACCGGTTCTCAGCTATGGCGCGGTCGTTCTCTTCCAGCACCCGGGTTCGTTCGACCTGCTCCCCGCGAATGAACGTCGTTTCGCCCGGATCAAGAATGTCCACCTTGCGCAACATTTGATGAACGATCACTTCAATGTGCTTATCGTTGATCTTCACGCCCTGCACCCGGTACACATCCTGAATTTCCTTGGTGATATAGGCGGCCAGCTCCTGCACCCCCAGCAGCCGTAAAATGTCATGCGGATTCGGCTCACCGTCAGCAATCATTTCGCCCTGTTCGACATACTCGCCGTCGAACACCCCGACATGCCGCCATTTCGGGATCAACTCCTCATACAGAATGTCGCCGCCCTTGTCGCGGATGACCAGTCGCTGCTTGCCCTTGGTTTCCTTGCCAAATTCGATGATGCCGGATTTCTCGGCCAGAATAGCTTGCTCCTTGGGCTTGCGCGCCTCGAACAGATCGGCCACTCGCGGCAGACCGCCGGTAATGTCGCGAGTCTTGGAGGATTCCTGCGGGATGCGGGCGATTACGTCGCCAACCGCAACCTCAGCGTCATTCGCCAGATTGACGATAGCGCCGGTCGGCAGCGGATACTGCGCCAGTGTGCTGGTGCCGGGAATAAACAGGTCATTGCTGTATTCGTCCACCAGCCGCACCAGCGGGCGCTTGTCCTTGCCCAGGGCGCCGCGCTGTTTGGGGTCCATCACCACCAGGCTGGACAAACCGGTAATCTCGTCAGCATGACGCTGGACCGTGATGCCTTCCTCGAATTCAGCCAGCCGCACGAAGCCCGCCACTTCGGTGACAATCGGATGGGTGTACGGATCCCAGCGCGCAATCACTTGGCCGGCCTCAACGCGGTCGCCGTCATTGGCTGACAACTCCGCGCCGTAGGGCACCTTGTAGCGTTCACGCTCGCGGCCCTGCTCATCCAGCAAAGTGATCTCGCCGGAACGCGAGACCGCCACCAGATGACCATCCCGGCGTTTCACCACTTTCATCTTGAGCAGTCGCAGAATGCCTTTTGACTTGATTTGCACACTGTTGACCACCGTGGTGCGGGACGCCGCGCCGCCGATATGGAAGGTGCGCATGGTCAACTGGGTGCCGGGTTCGCCGATAGACTGCGCCGCAATGACCCCCACCGATTCGCCAATGTTGACTCGATGACCACGGGCCAGATCACGTCCGTAACAAGCCCCGCACACCCCATAGCGTGTGCGGCAGGTAATCGCCGAACGCACCAGAATCCGGTCAATATGCAGCGCATCCAGGATTGCCACCCACTGTTCGTCCAGCAAAGTGCCTGCCGGAATGGCGACGCCCTCCGCACCCGGCGCGAATACGTCACGAGCGACCACCCGACCCAGCACCCGGTCGCGCAGTGGTTCCTTGACATCGCCTTCTTCGACCACCGGCGTCATCCATACTCCTTCAGTGGAGCCGCAATCGGGTTCAGTCACCACCATATCTTGCGCCACGTCCACCAGCCGCCGGGTCAGATAACCGGAGTTGGCGGTCTTGAGCGCGGTATCGGCCAGACCCTTGCGAGCGCCATGCGTGGAAATGAAGTATTCAAGGACGCTCAAGCCTTCGCGGAAATTGGCCTTGATCGGCGTTTCAATGATTGAACCGTCCGGCTTGGCCATCAGCCCGCGCATTCCAGCCAATTGACGAATCTGCGCCGCCGAACCGCGTGCGCCGGAATCGGCCATCATGAACACCGCGTTAAAAGTGGGCTGGCGAACAGTCTGGCCCTCGCGATTGACCACGGTTTCACTGCCCAGATTGTCCATCATCGCCTTGGCGACCTGATCATTGGTGCGCGACCAGATGTCCACCACCTTGTTATAGCGTTCGCCCTTGGTGACCAGCCCGGAGGTGTACTGATCGTCAATTTCCTTGACCTCCTGCTCGGCCTTTTCCAGCAGTTCAACCTTTTTGACTGGAATCTTGAAGTCTTCAAAGCCAATGGAGGAGCCAGAACGAGTCGCGTAATGAAACCCGGTGTACATCAGCTGATCGGCGAAAACCACCGTGTCCTTCAGACCCAGCCGCCGGTAACACTCATTGATCAGGCGGGAGATATTCTTCTTGGTCAAAACCTGATTGACCAGTCGGAACGGCAAATCCTGCGGCAGAATATCGGAAAGCAGGGATCGGCCAGCAGTGGTGCTGACCCGATAGCGAACCGGCGCCCGCTTCAGCCCCGCAGCGCCCAACTGATGGAGTAAACCAGCGTCAACGCGATCACCCACCGCGCCGATGCAGCGACCTTCAGCATCAAACATCTCTTGGGTCAGCGCCGGAACGCTGATCTTTTCAGCCTCAGCCGATAGCAGAATTTCTTCCAGATTGGCCAGCGTTTCCTCCCGCGCCAGACGCACCTTGATCGTGGCGTGCAGTTCCACCTCCCGGTTTTCGTAGGCGCGGTGAACTTCGCGGACATCGCTAAAGGCCATGCCCTCGCCCTTGGCGTTGATCCGCTCGCGGGTCAGGTAATACAGCCCCAGCACCACATCCTGCGACGGCACGATGATCGGTTCGCCGTTAGCCGGGCTGAGGATGTTATTGGTGGACATCATCAGCGCCCGCGCTTCCAGTTGCGCCTCGATGGACAGCGGCACATGCACCGCCATCTGGTCGCCGTCAAAGTCCGCGTTGAACGCGGTGCAGACCAGCGGATGCAACTGGATCGCCTTGCCTTCAATCAGCACCGGCTCGAACGCCTGAATGCCCAGCCGGTGCAGCGTCGGGGCGCGATTCAGCATCACCGGATGTTCGCGGATCACCTCTTCGAGAATGTCCCACACCACCGGCTCTTCGCGTTCGACCATTTTCTTGGCGGCCTTGATGGTGGTCGCCATATCGCGCAGTTGCAGCTTGCTGAAGATAAACGGCTTGAACAGTTCCAGCGCCATTTTCTTGGGCAAGCCGCATTGATGCAGGCGCAGGGTCGGCCCGACCACGATCACTGAACGGCCAGAGTAGTCCACCCGTTTGCCGAGCAGGTTCTGGCGGAACCGGCCCTGTTTGCCCTTGATCATGTCGGCCAGCGATTTCAGCGGGCGCTTGTTGCTGCCCGTAATGGCCCGTCCGCGCCGCCCGTTATCCAGCAGCGAATCCACCGCTTCCTGCAACATCCGCTTTTCGTTGCGCACGATAATATCCGGCGCGCTCAACTCCAGCAGCCGCTTGAGCCGGTTATTGCGGTTAATCACCCGCCGATACAGATCATTGAGATCAGACGTGGCGAAGCGGCCGCCGTCCAGCGGCACCAGCGGCCGCAGATCCGGCGGCAACACCGGCAACACCGTCAGCACCATCCACTCCGGTTTATTGCCGGAGTTCAGAAACGATTCCGCCAGCTTGAGCCGCTTGGACAACCGCTTGAGCTTGGTCTCGGAGCTGCACTCCAGGATTTCCTGGCGCAACTCGACAATAAGCTGCTTCAGGTCCAGCCCTTTCAGCAGCGCCCGAATCGCCTCGGCGCCCATCTTGGCGTCAAAATCATCGCCATGCTGCTCGACCGCATCCAGATACGCTTCATCAGTCAGCATCTGGTTTTTTTCCAGCGGCGTCATGCCTGGGTCAATCACCACGAACGATTCAAAATACAGCACCCGTTCGATGTCGCGCAGGGTCATGTCCAGCAACAGACCGATCCGCGACGGCAGCGACTTCAGAAACCAGATATGCGCCACCGGCGAGGCCAGATCGATATGGCCCATCCGCTCGCGCCGCACCTTGGTCAAGGTCACTTCGACCCCGCACTTCTCGCACACCACGCCGCGATGCTTGAGCCGCTTGTACTTGCCGCACAAACACTCGTAATCCTTGATCGGGCCGAAGATCTTGGCGCAGAACAGCCCGTCGCGCTCCGGCTTGAAGGTGCGGTAATTGATGGTTTCGGGCTTCTTCACTTCGCCACGGCTCCAGGCCCGGATCATCTCCGGCGAGGCCAGACCGATGCGGATGGCGTCGAAATCCTCAACTTCGTCGAACAGCTTGAACGGATTCAGCAGCTCTCTCATCATCTCTCACCCAGGGTTTCAATCCACACCCGCTGGTCAAAGCGGGTGAACTGCGTACCGATTTTATTCATCGCGCTTGGGCGGGGCCGCATCGCTTTCCAGCTCGATGTTGATCGCCAGCGACCGGATTTCCTTGACCAGCACATTAAACGATTCGGGCATTCCGGCTTCCATTCGATGGATGCCGTCCACGATGTTCTTGTAGACCTTGGTGCGTCCGTTCACATCGTCGGATTTAACCGTCAGCATCTCTTGCAAGGTATAGGACGCGCCATAGGCTTCCAGCGCCCACACTTCCATTTCGCCGAAGCGCTGGCCGCCGAACTGCGCTTTGCCGCCCAGCGGTTGCTGGGTCACCAGGCTGTACGGCCCGGTTGAACGAGCGTGCATCTTGTCGTCCACCAGGTGATTCAGCTTGAGCATGTACATGTAGCCTATGGTCACCGGACGGTCGAAAGCTTCACCGGTACGGCCATCGAACAAGGTGGTCTGACCGCTTTCCGGCAAATCGGCCAGCCGCAACATCTCCCGCAATTCGTCTTCGGTCGCGCCGTCGAATACCGGGGTTGCTATCGGCACCCCGCCGCGCAGGTTGTGGCACAACGCCATGATTTCGCGATCATTGAATTGGGCGAAATCCACTTTCTGCACCCCCACGGTGTTGTAGATCTCATGCAGCAGGGTGCGTAATTCGGCCAGCTTGGCCTTGGCGTCCAGCAATCGCCCAATTTTCAGCCCAAGCCCGCGCGCCGCCCAGCCAATGTGGGTTTCCAGCACCTGGCCGACATTCATCCGGGACGGGACGCCCAGCGGATTCAGCACGATGTCCACCGGCGTGCCGTCTTCCAGATAGGGCATGTCTTCCTGCGGCACGATCATCGAAACCACGCCCTTGTTGCCATGCCGCCCGGCCATTTTGTCGCCTGGCTGCACCCGGCGCTTGACCGCCAGATAGACCTTGACCATCTTCAGTACGCCGGGCGCCAGATCGTCGCCCTGCATCAATTTGCGCTTCTGCTCCTCAAACTTCTTGTCGAAATCGTCGCGCTGCTGCTTGATCTGACGGCTGATTTTCTCGATCTGATCGTTCAGTTCCTCAGCCTTCATCCGCACTTCAAACCAGCGATCCCGGGGCAGCTTGCGCAAATAGTCAGCGGTGACGACTTCGCCGCTGCGCAGACCATTGGGGCCGCCTTCAACCGGATTGCCCACCAGCATCCGCTCCATCCGCTGGTACAGATCCGCATCCAGAATGCGGATCTGATCATTCAAATCCTTGCGCACCCGCTTTAATTCGGCTTCCTCAATCTGCTGGGCGCGGGAATCTTTCTCCACCCCATCGCGAGTGAATACCCGCACGTCGATCACCGTTCCATCCATCCCGGACGGCACTCGCGACGACGTGTCTTTCACGTCAGACGCTTTCTCGCCGAAGATCGCCCGCAGCAGTTTCTCTTCGGGCGTCAACTGGGTTTCGCCCTTGGGCGTGACCTTGCCCACCAGAATGTCGCCAGCCTTGACCTCGGCGCCGATGTAAACGATGCCGGCCTCATCCAAACGCGCCAGCGCGTTTTCACCGACGTTGGGAATATCGGCGGTGATTTCTTCCGGGCCGAGCTTGGTGTCGCGGGCCACACAGGACAGTTCTTCGATATGGATCGTGGTGAAGCGATCTTCCTGCACCACCCGCTCCGAAATCAGAATCGAGTCTTCAAAGTTGTAGCCATTCCACGGCATGAACGCGACCAGCAGATTTTGCCCCAGCGCCAGTTCGCCCATGTCGGTGGAAGGCCCGTCGGCCAGCACATCGCGACTCGCCACCACTTCGCCCACTTGCACCAGCGGCCGCTGATTGATGCAGGTGTTCTGGTTGGAGCGGGTGTATTTGGTCAGGTTGTAGATATCCACACCCGGCTCGCCCGCCTCGGTTTCGGCGTCATTCACTCGCACCACGATGCGGGCGGCGTCCACCGAATCCACCACTCCGCCGCGCTTGGCGATCACACATACCCCGGAATCGCGCGCCACGATCCGTTCCATGCCGGTGCCGACCAGTGGCTTATCGGCGCGCAGGGTGGGCACTGCCTGCCGCTGCATATTGGAACCCATCAGCGCCCGGTTGGCGTCGTCGTGTTCGAGGAACGGAATCAGCGCCGCTGCGACCGAAACGATCTGTTTGGGCGACACATCCATATATTGCACCTTGTCCGGCGCAGACAGGGTGAATTCATTCTGATGACGGCAGGACACCAGTTCATCGGTCAATTTCCCCGTAGGATCGAGCGTAGTGTTGGCTTGGGCAATAATGTACTGGCCTTCCTCGATGGCGGACAGGTAATCAATCCGCGCAACAACCTGCCCATCTTCGACTCGCCGATACGGCGTTTCCAGGAAGCCATAAGGGTTGGTGCGGGCGTAAACCGCCAGCGAGTTGATCAGACCGATGTTTGGGCCTTCCGGGGTTTCAATCGGACAGACCCGGCCATAGTGGGTGGCGTGAACGTCGCGCACCTCGAAACCGGCCCGTTCGCGGGTCAGACCGCCCGGTCCCAACGCCGAAATCCGGCGCTTGTGGGTCACTTCAGACAAAGGATTATTCTGATCCATGAACTGCGAAAGCTGCGAAGAACCGAAAAACTCCTTAATCGCGGCGGCGACCGGCTTGGCGTTGATCAAGTCCTGCGGCGTCAGGCCCTCAGCTTCAGCCAGGCTCAGCCGTTCCTTGACGGCGCGTTCAACCCGCACCAGACCAATGCGGAAGGCGTTTTCGGTCATCTCGCCGACGCAGCGGATGCGACGGTTGCCAAGATGATCAATATCATCCACCACGCCATTGCCGTTGCGAATATCAATTAGCACCTTGAGCACAGCCAGAATGTCCTCCATGGACAGTACCCCTGCTGGATGCTCCTTGGTCGGCATCCCTGGCAACGGAGTCCGACGATGACCCACCCGGCTATCGAACTTCATGCGGCCGACATCAGACAGATCGTAGCGATCCTGCGAAAAAAACAGATCTTGCAACAGGCGTTGGGCGGCATCCTTGGTCGGCGGTTCGCCAGGCCGCATCATCCTGTAGATTTCAACCTGGGCTTCCCACTGACTGCGGCTGGGATCGGCGCGCAGCGTGTTGGAAAGATAGGGACCGCGATTGACATCATTAACGTATAACGTCTGGAAGCGGCTGATACGATTGGCCTGTATTTTTCCAGCACAGCAGCCGTCAGTTCATCATTGGCTTGCGCCAACAACTCGCCGGTTTCCGGGGCGCGCAGATCATGCGCCAGCAACTTGCCGACCAGGTATTCGGCTGGGACCGGCAAACTCCTGATCCCGGCTTTGTCGAGATCGCGGACATGCTTGGGCTTGATGCGCTGGCCTGCTTCCACCAGCACCTTGTCGCCAACAACAATATCAAAACTGGCGACCTCACCCTGCAAGCGTTCTGGCACCAGGTCCATGCTGAACTGCTCGCCGCTGACATGAAACGTATTGGTGTCGAAAAAAATCTCAAGAATTCGCTCATTGACGCTATGCGCCTGAGAATCATTGGGGTTAGGTTCGTCAAACAGCGCCCGCAGCAGAATCGTCACCGGCAGCTTACGGCGGCGATCAATCCGGGCGTACACGATGTCCTTGACATCAAATTCAAAATCCAGCCAGGAACCGCGATAGGGAATGATCCGCGCCGAGAACAGCAGCTTGCCTGAGGAGTGGGTTTTACCCTTGTCGTGATCGAAAAAGACGCCGGGCGACCGGTGCAATTGAGAAACGATCACCCGCTCAGTGCCATTGATCACGAAAGTGCCGTTATCCGTCATCAGCGGCAGTTCGCCCATGTAGACTTCGTTTTCGCGGATATCCTTGATTTTATGGGCGCCCGCTTCGGCTTCCTTGTCCATCAACACCAGCCGCAATCGGACGCGCAAGGGCGCAGCGTAGGTCAGCCCACGCAATTGGCATTCGCGAACATCAAAGACCGGATCGCCCAGCCGATAGCTCACATATTCCAGCCTGGCGTTGCCGGAGTAACTGATGATCGGGAATACCGAGCGGAACGCGGCGTGCAGACCGATCTCCCGACGATCGGCGGCGGACACGTCAGCTTGCAGGAATTCACGGTATGAATCCAACTGGATTGCCAGCAGATAAGGCACATCAAGAATGCTGGATCGTTTGCCGAAGTCTTTACGGATGCGTCTCTTTTCAGTAAAAGTATAGGCCATCAGGATTCCTCTCAAGCGAGTACCAGCCAGGGGCGGGAAGCCGACCGCACCCACTCTGTCAACAAACGGGCGGGCGTGGATTTAAACCCTGACCGATTCAAACGGAAACAGGCCGACGACCACAGGGTCGCCAGCCATTAGTGTTTCTGTCTGTCCAAGTCAGACCATGCCGCGTAACGCGATCACGCCAGATAGCGGATACACGACGCTTACTTGACGTCGACCTTGGCGCCAGCTTCTTCAAGCTTCTTCTTGATCTCTTCGGCTTCAGCCTTGGGAATTGCTTCCTTGATCATGGACGGCACACCCTCGACCAGATCCTTGGCTTCCTTAAGCCCCAGACCAGTTAGAGCGCGCACCACCTTGATCACCTCAACTTTCTTCTCGCCGAAACTGCTCATCACGACATCAAACTCGGTTTTCTCTTCAACCGGCGCGGCCGCTGCGGCTGCCGGAGCCGCCGCCATTGCCACTGCCGCGGTGACGCCAAACTTTGCTTCCATTGCAGAAATTAGATCTACAACTTCCATCACGGTCATGCCAGCGATGGTTTCCAGAATATCGTCTTTCGAAACGGCCATTACCCATTCACTCCTGATAGGAACACTATCACTAAAAAGTTGATCAATTGGATTGTCTTGTCGAAGCGTTCAAGCGGTTTCCGCTTCTTTCTGCTGCCGAACCGCATCGAGAGTACGCACCAGTTTGCTTGGAATTTCATTGAGAGTCTGCGCGAGCTTGTCAAGCGGCGCCCGCAGGGTCGCCATCAACAGGCTAATCGCTTCATTGCGGGTTGGCAGGCTGGCCAGACGATCCAGCTCACTGGCCGGAAAAACCTGTCCACCGACTGCTAATGCTTTGACGATCAGCTTGTCGTTGGCTTTTTCCTTGAGAAACTCCCTGAACAACCGCGCTGCGGCGCCCGGATCGTCCTGGGAGAACGCCAGAATCAGCGGCCCTACCAAGCTGGCTTGCAGACACTCGAACTCGGTTCCCTGCACGGCGCGCCGCGCCAGGGTATTTTTGACAACTCGCAGATAAACGCCGGTTTCCCGCGCCTTGATGCGCAGGTTAGTGGTCTGAGTCACGCTCAGCCCACGGTATTCGGCGGCAATCGCGGAGTGCGCCCGGGCAGCCACTTGGGCGACCTCAGCGACTACAGCCTGTTTTTCCGCCAGATTAAGACTCATGGTGACCTCGTGGTGATTTCCTCCACTGCGGTGGAGAACAGGAACGGCAGCCTTACCAAGAATCATTTGGAAGGGCTTTACCGTCTGCGCGGGCTATCCCGGTGGTTAACCCGGAATGATTAAGTCTGACGACGCCTGCGGTCTTTGACGCTGGCCGGATTAGCTCCGGCTGGCCCAAAGCTGGTTGGGCATCTCCGACATCAGGCCGGAGACGCCGAATTTAGAGCGATAACGTCGCCTGATCCAGCGCGAGGCCCGGTCCCATCGTTGTGGACACAGTCACCCGACGGATGTAGATACCCTTGGCAGTGGCAGGCTTGATTTTCTGCAAGTCATGCAGCAGCGCCTGCAAATTTTCCCGCAATTGACCGGGAGCAAAATCAACTTTGCCAATGGTGCAGTGAATAATGCCGGCTTTGTCAGTACGGTAACGAACCTGTCCAGCCTTGGCGTTATTGATGGCGCCGACCACGTCAGCCGTTACCGTACCCACCTTGGGATTAGGCATCAGGCCGCGCGGGCCGAGAATCTTGCCGAGCTGGCCGACCACGCGCATGGCGTCGGGCGAAGCGATGACCACGTCAAAGTCGAGATTGCCCGCCTTGATCGATTCGGCCAGGTCATCGAAGCCCACTACATCAGCGCCAGCCGCTTTGGCGGCATCGGCATTAGCGCCCTGGGCGAAAACGGCTACCCGCACTGTTTTGCCCGTGCCATGCGGCAGTACGGTGGCGCTGCGCACCACCTGATCCGACTTGCGCGGATCTACCCCCAGGTTGACGGCAACATCCACTGATTCCCGAAACTTGACGCCGGACAGTTCTTTAAGCAACCCGAGCGCTTCCTCAACCGGATAGAATTTGCCGGGAATCAGCTTGGCGCGAATCGCCTGCACCCGCTTGGAAAGTTTAGCCATGACTAGACTCCTTCCACAATGAGGCCCATGGAACGGGCAGTGCCAGCGATAGTCCGGACCGCTGCATCCAGATGGGCCGCGGTCAGATCAGGCATCTTGGTCTTGGCGACTTCTTCCAATTGAGCGCGGGTCACCGTGCCGATTTTCTTGGTGTTGGGATTAGCGCTGCCCTTGGCAAGACCCAGCGATTTCCTCAGCAACACTGAAGCGGGCGGCGTCTTCATGATGAAGGTAAAACTACGGTCGCTGTAAACCGTAATCACCACCGGAATCGGCAGGCCCGGTTCCAGATGCTGGGTCTGAGCGTTGAAGGTCTTGCAAAATTCCATGATGTTCACCCCATGCTGACCCAAGGCTGGGCCGATAGGGGGACTGGGATTCGCCTTGGCGGCGGCGACCTGCAATTTAACGTATGCGGTGACTTTCTTTGCCATAATGACTCCTGTCGGGTGCAAGCGCCTTACGGCTCCCCGAATGATCCATTCCAATGTCTGGATGGAGAAAAAACGACCGGCAGACCGGTCAGCGGGATACTTTTTCGACCTGGCTGAATTCCAGTTCAACGGGCGTGGTGCGTCCGAAGATCATGACGCCTACGCGCAGGCGGCTTTTCTCATAATTCACTTCTTCAAGCACGCCCTCAAAATCATTGAATGGGCCTTCAGTAACTCGCACCATTTCTCCAGGCTCGTAAAGCACCTTGGGCCGTGGCTTATCAATGCCTTCCTGAACCCGTTGCAGAATAGTCTGGGCTTCCTTTTCTGAAATTGGCGCCGGTTTGTCACTGGTGCCCCCGATAAAACCTAATACTTTGGGCGTATTGCGAACCAGATGCCAAGTGTCGCTATCCATTTCCATCTGCACCAGCACATAGCCGGGAAAGAACTTACGGTCACTTTTACGCTTTTGCCCATCGCGCATTTCGACCACTTCCTCAGTAGGCACCAGGACTTGGCCGAAACGGTCGTTAAGTTGGTCGCGATTGATTCTTTCCAGCAATCCGCGTTTAACGTGTTGCTCAAAACCTGAATAGGCTTGTACGACATACCAGCGCATGGTCATGCTGTCACTCCACTAACTAACTGGTGATCAGCCGAATCAACCAGAACAACAACGTATCCAGCAACCACAGGAGCAGACCCATAATGATGACCATGGCAATCACAATCAGCGTGGTCTGGGTGGTTTCAGCACGGGTCGGCCAAACCACCTTACGCAACTCAGCGCGGGAGCCTTGGATAAATTCCAAGGTTTCAGCGCCTAAATGGGTCTTAATAGCTATCGCTACAGCTACGCCAGTCGCCACTAGCAAGCCAATCACCCTTAATAGTAAGGATTGATTGGCAAAGACATAAAAGGCTACCAGCGCAACCAGGATCAATGATCCGGCAATCAACATCTTTAAGGTGTCGGCGCTGTAAGATACTTTCGCTTCCGGCTTGGTTGAATTCATGCGGACTCTGGGGTTTGACGCAACCCGGCGTAATTTACTACCAACAAAAAACCGAACCGGGATATGCCGTCGAAAAAATGGCGGGCCAGGAGGGACTCGAACCCCCAACAAACGGTTTTGGAGACCGCCGCTCTACCATTGGAGCTACTGACCCGAATACTGAATTGGATTACTCAATGATTTTAGCGACGACGCCGGCGCCGACGGTGCGACCGCCTTCGCGGATGGCGAAGCGCAGACCTTCGTCCATCGCAATCGGGGCGATCAGGCTGACCTGCATTTTGACGTTGTCGCCGGGCATGATCATTTCCACCCCTTCCGGTAAGTCCACCGCGCCCGTGACATCGGTGGTGCGGAAGTAGAATTGCGGCCGGTAGCCTTTGAAGAACG
>JAAUTD010000129.1 GCA_012031845.1 Synechococcaceae cyanobacterium SM1_2_3 | reverse complement strand
CGAGTCCGCCATCCACACCACGATTCCCGACGGTACTTGCGCATGACCTCACCGGAGCATCCGGACTACGACCGGAACTTGCACCGCGCCGTCACCCGCTGGCGCTGGCGGCCCAGCCGATTCGGGCGGCGCTGACAGCGCGGATACCCGCGAAGTGGGCTGGGATGATGTACCGCCCCTGGATACTATCGGCCTGGAAGTCGGTTATCGCCTGATCACCCTGGTGGATCGCAACCAGAACGGCCAGTTGTTGGCCCGGATCAAGGGCGTCCGCAAGAAGTTGTCGCAGGAGCTGGGTTTTCTGATCCCGCCGGTGCATATCCGCGACAATCTCGACCTGGCCCCGACCGGCTACCGCATCACCCTGCTCGGCGTGACCACGGCCGCCGCCGAAGCGTTTTCCCGAACCGGCTATTGGCGATCAATCCCGGCCAGGTTCACGGTCATCTGCCGGCATCGCCACCCAGGACCCGGCTTTCAAGCTGGCCGCAATCTGGATCGAGCCGAACCTGCGCGAACAGGCCCAGACCTTGGGCTATACCGTGGTGGACGCCAGCACCGTGATCGCCACCCATCTCAATCAGGTCCTGCTGGCGCACGCCCAGGAGTTGCTGGGTCATGAGGAAACTCAGCAACTGCTGGATCGGCTGGCGACCACTGCGCCGCGTCTGGTTCAGGACCTGGTGCCGAAAACCTTGCCGCTGCGAGTGGTGGCGCGAGTGCTGCAAAATCTGCTGGCGGAACAGTTGCCAATCCGCGATATGCGCACCATCGCCGAAACTTTGGCGGATCACGGTTCCCGGAGTCAGGAGCCTGACGTATTGACTGCGGCGGTCCGGGTGGCTATGGGGCGGATGATTATTCAGAATATCAACGGCTTGGAAGATGAATTAGCTGTGATCACCATTGCCGCGGAACTGGAACAGATATTGCTAAGAACACTTCAGATGGGTAGAGATGAGCAAGCCCCGCTCGAACCTGGACTGGCCGAGCGTTTGCACAAGGCGCTGCTGGAAAGCGCGCAGAAACAGGAATTGGTCGGTCAGCCTGCGGTGTTGCTGGTTCCCGATGCGCTGCGGGTCATGTTGGCGCGCTTTGTGCGGCACGGGATACCTAGCCTCCAGGTTCTCGCCTTTGGCGAAATTCCTGAAGATAAGAAGCTGAAAGTGATCGCCACGGTGGGCAGGTAAGTGAATCAGACGCGCTGCGACAATCGCGACTATAGCGGGAATAAAAGCCATGAAGATCAAACGACTGTGTGCCAACAATATCCGCGAAGCCATGCGCAAGGTTCGTGATGAGCTAGGCCCCGATGCGGTGATTCTGTCCAACGAGCGAACCGAAGCAGGCTTCGAGATTGTCGCGGCGGTGGACTATGACGAAAAGCTGCTGCAAGGGGTGCAGCAAACCGCCGCTACCGAAGCCGCCGCCCAACAGCGTACTCAGGCCCGCGATCCGAATTTCTCAAGGGAAATGTCCAGGCCATTGGTTCATCAAACCGCGCTGGAAACCAATGCCCTGGCGCTCGATCCGGCGTCGCTGGCTGCTGTCAGCCGGACGCTGGCGAAAAAAACAGCAAACTGCGGGTGGTCTGGTCACAGGATCCGCTGCTGGTCGAAATGCGTCAGGAAATCAGGGTGTTACATCAATTGCTCGAGCAGCAGCTTTCCGGTTTGGCTTGGGGTGAGTTGTCGCGCCAGCAGCCACACCGCACTGCGCTGCTCAGCCAGTTGCTGGATTTTGGCTTTGGCCCGGATTTATGCCTGCGGCTGGCCGATGCGGTCGCTAGGGAACCGGATCGCGATCACGCTTGGCGTCTGGCGCTGGAGACTTTGGGGCGCGGTTTATCCGTCACCCATGACGATATTTTGACGCAGGGTGGCATCGCGGCCCTGATCGGTCCCACCGGGGTAGGTAAAACCACCACCATCGCCAAATTGGCGGCCCGCTACAATCAACGGCACGGGCTTGGTCGCGTCGCGCTGATCACCACGGACAGCTACCGGATTGGCGCTTATGAACAGCTTTGCACTTTTGGCATGATCATGGAAACGCCGGTGCGGCTGGTCAGCACCGCCCAGGAATTGCAGGACGCCATTAACTCTTTTGCCGAAAAAACCCTGGTTCTGATTGATACCGCCGGCATGAGCCAGCGGGACGTGCGCCTGTCCAAGCAATTCGCCCTGTTGAGCCATACTCCCCGCATTCGCAGCTATCTGGTGCTGGCGGCCAATGCCCAACATTCGGTGTTGCGGGAAACCGCCGCCGCCTTTGCCCAGGTTCCTCTCAGCGGCGCCATTCTGACCAAGGTGGATGAAACCACCCGGATGGGCGCAGCGCTGTCGGTGGTTCATGAAAAAACCTTGCCGCTGGCCTATATCAGCAACGGTCAGCGTGTACCCGAAGATTTGCAAATTGCGCGGATTGACGCCTTGATTCGCATGGGCGAATCGTTCGCCGGGCTGTACCAGGAGGGAGCCGCAGCCGATACGCTTGCGCTGACTTTTGGCAAGAGGCTGATCGACCATGTCATCCGTTGAACCCGTTCGCAACCAAGCCACTGGCCTCGTGCCGCCGCCCGGTGCGAGTCGTCTGCGTGACCAGCGGTAAAGGCGGCGTGGGCAAAACCAACATCACCGTCAATCTGGGCTTGGCGCTGACCCTTCAAAATCAAAGCGTGATGGTGCTGGACGCTGACCTGGGCTTGGCCAACGTGGATGTGATTCTGGGGCTGCATCCGCTGTATAACCTCTCCCATGTGATTGATCAGGAACGCTCGCTGGAAGAAGTAATCATCACCGGCCCCAATGGCATCCGTATTATTCCCGCCAGCTCCGGGGTCAAGCGAATGGCCGAGTTGACCTCCGACGAACACGCCGGCCTGGTCAACGCTTTCAGTGAGTTGAATGATTCGCTCGACATCATGCTGATTGACTCCGCCGCCGGCATTGCCGACAGCGTCGTCACTTTTGGCCGGGCCTCACACGACGTCGTGGTGGTGGTCTGCGATGAACCCGCTTCGATTACTGACGCTTATGCCCTGATCAAGCTGATGAGTCAGGAATATGGCGTGGATCGGTTCCATATTCTGGCCAACCGGGTCGCAACAGCGCAGGAAGGGCGTGAACTGTTCGCCAAGCTGGTCAAGGTCTCCGACCGCTTTCTCGATGTCACTCTCAACTTTTTTGGCACCATCCCTGAAGACGCCCAACTGCGTAAAGCCGTGCAGGCGCAGCGGGCGGTCGTTGAGGCTTTTCCCGGCAGTCGTTCAGCAGAAGCCTTTCACCGGCTGGCCGCCCAGATGATTGGGCGCTGGCCGATGCCCCGCACCGCCAGCGGCTATCTGCAATTTTTCATCGAGCGGCTCATCGATCCAGCCTATTCGCCGGAGGAAAAGGCCGAATGAAGGGCGTTGCCCTGTACGCCAGCGTTGGCGGAGACAAGGCGGACGATCACATCGCTCAATGCGCCCCCCTGGTCAAGCGCATCGCCTATCACTTGCTGGCGCGACTGCCCGCATCGGTGCAGGTGGATGACTTGATCCAGGCTGGAATGCTGGGCCTGCTGGACGCCGCCCGCCGCTACGATCCGGCTCAGGGCGCCGCCTTTGCCACGTTCGCTGAACCGCGCATTCGGGGCGCTATGGTTGACGAGATCCGCAAAGGCGACTGGACTCCCCGATCCGTTCACCGCAAAGCCCGGCAATTGACCGCTGCGATCCATGCGGTCGAAACCCTCACCGGTGGCGAGGCGCGTGATACCGAGATCGCCGAACAGATGGGCATGACCCTGACCGAATACCACCATCTGCTCGGCGACGTGCGCGGCCACAAACTGCTGTCGTTGGATGAAGCCGGGCCGGATGAAACCAGCGAAATAGAGAGCGTCCCCGCCTCTGGCAGCGATCCAGTGGACTTTGTCAATCGGGAATATCTGGTTAAACATCTGGCTGTCGCCATTGATCGGTTGCCAGAGCGGGAGCGGCTGGTGCTTTCGCTCTACTATGATGACGAGCTGAATCTCAAGGAAATTGGCGCGGTGCTGGGAGTAAGCGAGTCCCGGATCAGCCAGTTGCATAGCCAGGCTTTAGCCCGATTGCGGGCCAAATTTGCTGGCGGCTCAGCTTGAGCAAACCCCTTGTGGAGTGACCTGTTATGGATATTTTAACGGTGGTCGGCCTAGTGGTCGCCTTCGGCGGCATCATCGGCGGCATGTTGGCGGAAGGCGGTCACATTGGATCATTGTTGAACACGCCGGCTTTCGTCATCGTGTTTGGCGGCACCATCGGCGCCGTGCTGATCCAGATGCCGATGGACGCTTTCAAACGGGCGTTGGGGCGGTCCAAATGGGCGATTATGCCGCCCAAGGTTCCCATGCAGGAAACCATTGAAAAAATCGTCGGCTGGAGCAACATCGCCCGCAAGGAAGGTCTGCTGCGCCTGGAAGATCAAATTCAGCAGGAACCGGATCCCTTCGCGTCCAAGGCGCTGCAGTTACTGGTGGATGGCAAGGAGCCGGAGGAAATCCGCCATATCCTGGAGATGGATTTGGGAATACGCGAAGAAACTGACATGCAGGCGATGGGCTTTTATGATGGCCTCGGCGGTTACGCGCCCACTATCGGCATTATCGGCGCGGTGCTGGGACTGATCCACGTCATGGGCAATCTGGCCGACCCCAGCAAGCTCGGTGGCGGCATCGCCGCCGCCTTCGTCGCCACGATTTACGGACTGGTGCTCGCCAACGTGTTCGCCTTGCCGATGGGCAATAAAATCAAGAGCGTGATCAAAAAACAGACCCGTCTGGGCGAGCTGGTTATTGAAGGCGTCATTGCCATCGCTCACGGCGAGAATCCGCGTAACATCGAATCCCGTCTTCAGGGCTTCATCCTGAAATAAAGGCGCTGCCATGAGCCGCAAGAAACACGCTGAGTCTCACGAAAACCATGAGCGCTGGTTGGTCTCTTACGCCGACTTTATTACTTTGCTCTTTGCGTTTTTCGTGGTGATGTATGCGGTGTCCTCGGTCAACGAGGGTAAATATCGGGTGCTGTCCGAATCCATGCAGTCGGCTTTCCGCACCACCAGTCCGCATAGCGTGAAGCCGGTTCAGTTGGGCGGCATGGTCGGCAGTCCCAGCGTCAGTTCCCAGTCCGTCGGCCAGTCCCATACCATTCGGGCGAATGTCGCTCCTGATTTACGCCCCTTGCCCGCCTCGGTGATCCAGCGAGTCCCACGGGCCACGATCACGATGGCGCGGGATTTCAACCCGAAAACCGACAAGTCCCGCGCTTCAACCATTACTTCCGACAAATCGGGTTCTGGCGGTGAGGCGACCGCGGACGCCAATCTTTCCAAAGTCGTGCAAAAGCTGCAATCCTCTCTGTCGGATTTGATCAAAACCGACATCGTCAACATTCGCAGCAGCGATTTTTGGGTGGAAGTCGAAATCAAGAACAGCATCCTGTTCGGCAGCGGCAGCGCCATCGCCAATCAGGAAGCGCTGGAGCCGCTTAACACGATTGCCGAAATTCTGCGCGAAGTGCCTAATCGCATTCAGGTCGAAGGTTTCACCGACAATCGGCCCATTAAAACGGTGGCCTATCCATCGAACTGGGAATTGTCGGCGGCGCGGGCGGCGAATATCGTCAATATCCTCACCACTGACGGCGTTCGCCCGGAGCGGATGTCGGCGATTGGTTATGGCGAATATCAGCCGATTGCCGATAACAGCACCGAGCAAGGCCGGATGCAGAACCGGCGGGTGGTGTTGGTGATTGTCGGCAACACCGATACCCGCTATCCAACGCATGCCAGGGAAACCAACGTCAAGCCGACGCCTGTAATCCCAAAACCGCCTTGAAGCCCGCATAAAATCATCAGCAACGAGTGGAGCGGCAAACCTTGAGTTTTTCTTTTATGGATTTCTGGGGGCGAAGCTATGAGTGACCTATTATTTCAAGGCATCGCCATGACTGCCTTGCTGATCGCTAACGCCATGCTGTTCGGGTTGGGATTCATCGTGGCTCGGCTGAATTCTGCAGCGCCGGATGCGGAAGAAGATAACCCGGCTGGATTTTCCAGCCTGCGTCAGGATTTGAAGGGAGTGACCTTATCACTGGCGGCGCTGGGCGAACGGCTGGCAAAGCTGGAGCTTCAGATTGGACAACTGCGGGAAAGCGCGGATAAACAGGGTTCCGGACTGGGGCGGGATTCCGATCAACGATCATTCAAGATTGCCACCAAGCTGGCTCTGCAAGGCGCCAATGTTGATGAGATTGTTGAACTCTGTGGGCTGGCTCGCGGCGAGGCCGAATTGATACGCATGTTACATGCCAATAATCAGGTTAATTCTGGCGGCTTGCCCAACGATGATCGGCCTTCGCAACGCCATTGATTTCAGTAGTAACAACGCCCTTGAACCCGACTGAACGTGGTACTCAGATTGATGCTCACGCCTTTCAGGTCTGAGTAAATCCCGCAAAACTGTTGTGCATCTCCCGCTGTTTTGTCCACATAGTCATTGAGAATCGGCAACTGCAACCGTGAAAGGCGTCCCGCATTGGGATTGTGGGTGACGACCAGGCCCGCTTTTACCTGGCTGGCGGCCTGCGTCAGAGCGCCGATCAGTGTGGGTGAATACTTCAGCATGTAGTCGGCGTAGCGTCGCAGGATGGGAACCTGATCCAGCAGATCCCGGCGCTCGCGATCAAAATCATCACGAAACACAATCCGGTTGTCTTGCAACACCACTGGCGCCGCTGTCGAGGTCTCACAGGCCTATCCTGGGCGTGGTGTCAGCATCTCGGCTTGATAGCGCTCATTGCGGTAGGGGCTGTGGGCGCAGGAGTCCCAGCGATGATCGGACCACAGCAATTTTCGTAGTCACGATCAGAACCGCTCAAACACAGCACCATGATCAAATCCTCTCATCAAACATAGTGATCCACTGCGCCCAGTGGTTGCCGGGAGCGCGGCTGATTTTCGGCTGAATCCGCGCCTGGATTTGAATCCGGGTTGGTTAATCCGCTATCGCGTCGTCCCGACTGTTCTCCTGCTCCCGACTGTTGCTGCGCCAGCGACTGATCGGATACCTGAGCCTGATTGAGATAAATCCCCTGGTTGTTCAACATTTCCCTAAGTTGTGGCATAGCTTTTTCAATCGCTTCGCGCACCGAGGCGTCATGACAGAAAAAAGCGACGCTAGTCTGATGCTGTTGCAGCGACATCCGTACCTCGATGGGACCCATATCGGGTGGATTGACCCGAATTTCAGCTTCCTGCATCTGGTTGTTGACCATCCAGTTCAACTGGCGTCCGAGATTCTGCTCCCAGTGATTTTGTTTCAAATCCAGATGTTGGGAAGTCGGCAAAGGCAAAGTCGGGACGCTGGCTGCTTCGGGACGAGACGGACTTGCCGAAGTCCAGGCTGTTGGAGTAGCCGTTATTCCAGTGTTCAGGACTGATGAATCAGCGATGCGAGTGACCGCCACAATTCCGCTGACGTTTTCCAGTGGCGTATCTGGAATAGAAGCGACTGCATCAGCTGACTGTGCGACGGCGGGGAATGCTGGCGAAATTGCCGTCACAGGGCTGGATGAGTGGGCTGAGTCCCTAAAAACTTGAGGTGTTGTTGGCAGTATGAGCGGTTCAGCCGGTTTAACGGAGAGTGGCGAGGTGTCGGAATCGGCCATAGCCGCAGTAAAACCGCGATCCAGGCTTGCAACATCCTGGGGTTTGACCAAACTGGGATTAGAGCGAGTAACGGGCGGTCTCGTTGACGCCAGCGGTTTTGAGTCAACTGTTGACCCGGTGAGTGTTGCCGTTGCCGCAGGAGCGACCGGCTTGGTCAAATCAGCGGCGGCGACGCGGGCGTCAGGATTATGATCACTGGAAGCGATGCGCTGGATGGCTGCAAGGTGCCGTGGCGGTTGCAAGACCATAGCCGGATTTGCAAAGGCCGCGTTGCCTTTTGGCGCAATCTCCGGGCTAAGACGCGCTAAAGAAGGTTGTAAATTAGTTTTGTCGATCCTGGTCGCAGCCTCTGCGCCAGTTATAGGGGCAATAGAGGAAGAGGGCGGGACATCACGTCTTGCCACATCCACAACAACAGTTGTTGGCCGGGTAAGGCTGCCTGCCGCCAGCGAAACCGGCGCGGCAACCGGGTGAAGCGGCAACCGGGAAGGAATAATGTCCGCTGCAGAATCGGAACCGGCCGCCACTGACGATGATTCAGACTTTGACGCCCTGATACTTTGTAAAGCGGCGCGGGATTCCATGAACAAAGGCATTCCCGGCCACGCCATCTCGACCAGATCGGCATCCAGATCTTCCATATCTTCGTCATCCGCAAGCGGCGTTTCGTCATGCCCTGCCGGTTTACCCGAATCGGCGACTAATTTAGCTGCTTCGGGAGACGCGGGCTCCACCGCCAGCGTGGCTGGCGCGTGCTGGCGTCCACCAGCACGGGATCAGTCTCCACCCGTTCAGCGGCTGGCAGTCGCGAACCCCGATCATCTGCGCTCCGGCGCTTCCTGAGATGCCTGCCGCCTGCAACAACTGGCTAAAGGAGAGTGATCGGCTGATCATCGCCTGACCCTCCGCATCGGTCATCACCCCAGGCGCAACGACCGTCTTGGGCGCGGCGTCAATTGCAGAAAACAGATGGGGCAGTTCCAGGTAAGTCATGGCGTTCTTCCCGATCAAAGGCTATGTCATTAAGGCGGACTAGGCGCCTTCTCCGTCCACCCAATTCTTTTGGCTGGCGGTGCTTCGGAGATTGCGCTCATCGCTGTCTTGCTGTTCACGATAATCTTCTTTCCGCACTTGCTCTTTGCGGTCGCGCTTGATCACTGCCTCAAGCGCCTTGGTCTTGGCGTGCATCTGGCCCCAGGCCCGCTGATGCTGGCAAAGATCCTGCCGCAATCGATCCAACTGGCGTTGCAACTGAGTAATGCCATGATCCAGATTATTCAAAAACACGGCGTAATCCTGAAACCGGCGAGCTGAAATTCCATTAAGCCCTTCCGTTTGAAACTGCGCCGCATATTCGCCCCGAAACTGCTGCATTTGCTGAAACCGGCTTTGCTGTTCCGCCAGCCGCTTTTGTGATTCCGCCAGCGCCTTGACCGCTGCATCCTCGTGGGATTGCGCCACCTGCGCTGCGGTTTGCAAGGGATGAGAAGAGTTCGCCATTGCCGGTTACCGTCCCTGATTAGGCCGAGATTGCAGCACCACTTCCAACGCCCGCAGGCTGTCGGCCAGGGTGACCTGCTCGTCCACGCCCTGCATCAGAAACTGCTTCAGGCGGGGCTGATATTCACGCGCCTCGTCTACCGCCGGATCGCTGCCCGCCACATACGCGCCCACATTGATCAAATCGCGATGCTGCTCGTAGTTGGAATAAAGCTGTTTGAAGCGCCGCGCCAGTTGTTGATGACGCGCATCGCTGATCCGGGGCATCACCCGGCTGATCGAGGCTTCAATGTCAATCGCCGGATAATGCCCAGCCTCCGCCAGACGCCGAGACAGCACCACATGACCGTCGAGAATGGCCCGCGCCGCATCGGCAATCGGATCATTTTGATCGTCACCTTCGGTCAGCACCGTGTAAAAAGCCGTGATCGAACCGCCCACTGTATCGTTGCCGGCCCGCTCCACCAGTTGCGGAATCTTGGCGAACACCGATGGCGGATAACCCTTGGTGGCCGGGGGCTCGCCAATCGCCAGCGCAATCTCGCGCTGGGCCTGCGCGTACCGAGTCAGCGAGTCCATCAGCAGCAACACCTGCCGACCGCTATCGCGGAAGTATTCGGCGATCCGGGTCGCCAGCGCCGCGCCCTGCAGTCGCCGCAACGG
>JAAUTD010000128.1 GCA_012031845.1 Synechococcaceae cyanobacterium SM1_2_3 | reverse complement strand
GCGCAGAATGTGCAGAATACCTTCCAGTGCCGCGCGGTTCTTAACCGCCGGCGGACGCCCCCGACGACCCTCCTCGGGGGGCAAACGCCGGTTGATCTGTTCAAATTGCTCGTCCGTGAGGTAATACCATCGATCCATGCCCAACTCCTCTAGCCGTGGGTGACAGCCAGCAGTTTCGAGCACGAAGCATATTTTGTGAACACGGCCTAGGACGGAGACCAGTCATGCGCCGTTCAAAACCAGGTCAATGTTTACCTCGTGGAACCGGCGGTGGATCGCCGGTCTGGGCGTGGATCAGGCTGGTCGGGTTACTCGGTTGGTTATTCAGCGCCGGCCTTGGCGCTGGGACTGACGATTTGGTGGTCATCGTCAACCTGCAAAGCGGCGTAGAGCAATTAACCAAGGCCGAAGTCATTAACATTTTCTTGGCCGCCAAAAAAACTGCCTTCCGGGAAAGCAGCGCTGGCGGTTGATTTGAATAGCGCAAACGCTGAAAAACAGCAGTTCTATGCACAACTGGTCGGCAAGGAACTGGCTGAAATCAACGCATACTGGGCGCGGCTGATCTTCTCCGGGCAAGGATCGCCGCCCCGGCAAGCCGAAGCGACGGATGAAGTGCTGGACATCGTTGAAAATAACATTGGCGCTATCGGTTATGTCAAAAGCGCCCAGGCCAATCCAAGGGTAAAGGTGGTCTACACTCTGGGTCATTAACCGGCAACGCGCGCACTTCTCCCATGTCAATACCCCGGCAAACCAGCCTCGTGACCTGCGCGACCTTATGGATTTTGGTGGTCGTGCTGTTGGTCGGCATTATCTCGTTGTGGTGGGGTAACACTCTGGCCATCGAGCGGGAAACCACCCGCACCCAGAATCAACTGCAAGAATTGCTGGATACCGTCGAACGCCCCGCCAGCATTGCCTGTTTTTTGCAGAACCAGCAGTTGGCTAACGAAGTCAGCCAGGGATTGCTCAGTAACCAGATTGTAAAACGGATCGTGATTCGCGCCGGAGCAACCCTGCTGGCGGAAGCCGTCCGACCGACCGATGCGGGCGGTGTCCAACGAGTCTCTACCGGAAATCCAGACCATGTTATCCATCGCCCATTGCTTTCTCCGTTCAATCCCGACGAGACGGTTGGCGAAATTCTGCTCGCGCCTGATCCGGTGGCGTTGGCAAACCGGGTCGCTCAGGCTTCCTCTTTCATCGGCATTCTGCTGATGGTGCAGATCGTGGTGGTTGGCGTCACCGTGGTGCTGGCGATGTACGGGTTGATTACCCGGCCGCTCCGGCAGATTTCCGACCGGTTACGCGACTTGCCCGCTGAGCAGGGCGTCAAACTCACCCACTCGGCCGGACATGAAAACGATGAGATTGGCCGGGTGGTGAACTATATCAATCACCTGCTGAATCGCCTGGTGGGCCTGCTCAATGCAGAGCGTCATCTGCGGTTGCAACATGAAATTGAAGAGCGAAAGTTCCGCTCCATTTTTGAAAACGCGGGCACCGGGATTTTTCTGATCGATCACGCCGGTTTGATGCTGTCCTACAACCCGGCTTGCCAGCACATTTTGCAGGCGACCGGACGGTCAACGACCGAGCCGATGACCGGAATCGCTATCTTCTTCGACCATGATGAAACGCGGGCGCGGGATTTGATAGAAGCCTGCGAACAGGAAAACTGCAACACACAGCAAGATATTCATCTGAAGGGGCAGGGCGGTAAACCGGATCGCTGGATTCATCTAACCCTCAGCCGGATCGAGGATGTCGTGTTTCAAGGGGTGGTCAACGATATTACCGAGCGCAAATCAGTCGAAGCCGCCGCCCAAAAGGTGGCGGTGACCGATGCCCTGACCGGGATATTCAATCGCCTGGGATTCGAGACGAAACTTCGGGATCGGCTTAACAGGAGCGATGAATCGTTGAAAGTCCAGTCAGCGTTACTGCTGATTGATTTGGATTTCTTTAAGCAGGTCAACGATACCTATGGTCATGACGCTGGCGATCAGGTCTTGATCCAGTTCGCCCGTCTCCTGGAAAGCGTAGTGCGCAAGTCGGATTTGATTGGGCGGCTGGGCGGTGATGAGTTTGTATTGTTTCTGGATCATCTTGATCAGTCCCCGGCGCTTGAGAAAATCGCCAGAAATATCATCGCGGGCGTCGCCAAACCGATTGAGATTGGCGGAGGACAGACGGCGCGGATCGGCGCCAGTATCGGCATCACCACATTGATCAATGATCAAAGCGAGCGCGCCAGCATGGAACTGTTGTTCAAACAGGCGGACGAGGCGATGTATCAGGCCAAAAAAAATGGGCGTAACACCTATTGCTTTTATAGCCAAATAACAGGAACGCCGTCATGAGCCGCGCCCGCCGGTTAATCAGTTTCGACTGGGCGCTGAAGCGGCTGCTGCGCAGCAAGGCCCATTTCGGAATTCTGGAAGGGTTCCTGAGCGAAACTGCTGCGCGAGGATATCCAGATTCTGGAAATTCTGGAGAGCGAGAGCAACAAGGACACGTCCATCGAGAAGCAAAACCGGGTAGATTTGAAAGCGCGTAATGCGGGCGGCGAACTGATTCTGATCGAGGTGCAATACCAGCGGCAGTTTGATTATTTGCAGCGGATTTTTCCAGAGCACGGCGCGGGCGGTGGTGGAGAATCTCCAGGAAGGCCAGCCGTATGCCGACGTGGTGAAGGTGATTTCGGTGAGTATCCTGTATTTCGATTTGGGCCAGGGTCAGGATTATGTTTATCACGGCGCGACCCGGTTTATCGGCCTGCATCAGCACGATGAGTTGCAGTTGAGCGAGGTGCAGCAGAACCTGTACCGGCGGCAGGAACCGCATGAACTGTTCCCGGAGTATTACCTGATTAAGGTCAACCAGTTTGACGACATCGCCCGCGACTCGCTGGATGAGTGGATTTACTTTCTCAAGCACGAAGAGGTGCCGGAGGGTTTCCGGGCGCGGGGCCTGCAACAGGCCAAGGAGCAGTTGGATATTCTCAAATTGCCCGAAGCCGAGCGGCGGGCCTATGCGCGGTATCAGGATGATCTGCATCAGCAGGCCAGCATGGTGCATTCCTCCTATGGCTGGGGGATGCATCAAGGCCGGAAACTGGGACGGGAGGAAGGCCGTCAGGAAGGCCGTCAGGAAGGCCAGCGCCAGGGACAGACGCGGCTGTTGCTTAAAATGTTGCAGCAACGCTTTGGCGATCTGCCCGATGGGGTTGCCGAACGCCTGGCGGCAGCCACGCCCGATCAGTTGGATCAATGGGGCGAGCGGTTATTAAGCGCACCGACACTCGACGCGGTGTTTCTGGAGTCGGGCGGTCAGGCTGAATGATGGCGGACAGTCCAAGTCGCTGGACTCACATCCCCCACACCTGAATTTGATAACCCCGGCAGGTTTCCACCCGCTGAAAAATCCGTTCTTCCCAGGTCATGCCGGGCCGCCGGTCGAAAATCAGCAGATGCCCGTCCGTAGTTCCCGCCCGATCCAGATAGTCCGCCGTCTGTTCCAGTCCTTCGTTCACCGTCGCTTCCAGCGATTTATGCAGCAATTTCAATTCAATCACTACCCGTTGCAGCGGGCCAAGAAAGCCTGCGCTTCATCCAGCGGCCAGTGCAGCAACAAGTCGGTGCGCCGTCGGCCCAGCCCATATTCACGATCAATCCGCCCGCCGCCGTTGACGATCCGTTGCAGAAAGGCTTGCAACAGCAATTGCGGCCCGGCTTCCTTGTACTGAAAGCGTTCAATCCAGGGTTCGGCGTGTTCGCGGAAGAACTGTTGAAACGCACTCAGCAGCTTGTTCATATCCAGGCGACCATCCGGTTGCACATACCAGGCGGTGTCTTCTGCGAGCGTGATTTGGGTAGACCAGGTTAATTCACGCGGGATGACTTCCTGATAGATCGCATTGGCAATCGTTAATTGCGGATGCAGGGTCACCAAGCCCAAATCGGCCACATAAAGCAGATCATCGGTAGGAGTCGTCGCTTCCGATATTTCACCACTGAGCAGTCGGCTGATGACCCGCTGCACCCGTGGTTCCTGTAACTTGTCCGCCAGTTGATCCAGATGGGTTTCCCGGCGCTGAATCAGATTTTCCTTGGCTTCGGTGATGTGCTCCACCGTGATCGGTTGGGTTCGATCCCGCCCGCTTTTCATTTTGAAGCAGGCTTCATAAGCCAGAGCATTCACCAGCCACGGCTGGCCTCGGGTTAGAGACCACACCTGCGCCAACGCGCCTTCGGCGAACGCCTGCCCGGTTGCTTCGGTATGTTGCTGGTAGAGCGTGACGATCTCGTCGGCGCTGAAATTGCCCAGCCGCAGCGATTCGGCTTTGATGTTAAACGCCGATCCGCCAGTGATGATCTCCTGACCGGGGCTGTGAATCCGGTAGTCGCGCACATCGCGCACCCCACACAGAATAATAGTTTGCGGAAACGCGCCGGGGCGTTGCGCATAGCCCGCCCGAATCTGCCGCAGCAGCGAAATCAGGGTGTCGCCCACCAGCGCGTCCACTTCGTCCAGCAACAGCACGATGGGCTTGTCGCTCGCTTGCGCCAGCGGCGTAAAAGGTGGGTCAAAATTCCACCGCTGCCGACAAGGGTCAGATTCTCCTGAATCCAGTCATGTAACCGTCCTTCGCTGATAAAGGCAGCCGCGCAATCCGCAATTTCTCCCACGATGGTGCGCATCGCCGCCTCGAAATGGCCGCGATGCACCTGCGCGCTTTCAAGGTTGACATACAGGCAGTGATAGCGCCCTCGTGATTGAGCCGTTCCATCAGCGCCAGCAGCACCGTGGTTTTGCCGGTCTGGCGCGGGGCGTGAAGGACAAAGTATTTCTGCTGCTCAATCAACAGCAGCACATCGTCCAGATCAATCCGCGACAACGGCGGCACGGTGTAATGCCGGATGGCGTCCATTGGCCCAGCGGTGTTGAAAAAGCGCATGAGCAGTCTCCTATTCGATAGCGCAGTAATGATGGCTCTAATTCCTACCGCAATACGCTGAACGGGTCCTGGCGAATGGGCGGTTCAACCCCGTCGCCTTCCACGATCAGCCGATGCCAGATCGCGAAGTTCAGCAGCGCCCACAGCGGCCCGCTGCGGTCGCCGCGCTGACGCTGGCGCTCAAGCAACTGACGTACCGCTGCTGGTTGAAACCAGTCAGCCATTCCCGACGACGACGCCAACGCCCGATCCAACGATTCCAACCGCTCGCCCTGCAACCAGTCGCGCACCGGCACGGTAAACCCCTTTTTGCGGCCCCACAGATGCGCCTTGGGGAAAACCGCTCGCCCCAGAGCTTGAGAAATCGCTTGCCGTTGCGCCCGTCCACCTTGAAACGATCCGGCAGGCCCAGACCAAATTCCACCAGCCGATGATCGATAAACGGCACCCGGCCTTCGACTCCGAACGCCATCAACATCCGATCCGCCTTGATCAGCAGATCGTCGGGTAGCCAGGTCGCCAAATCCACGTACTGCATTCGCATCAGCCGGGTCCAGTTTTTCGGCGATTCATCCCACGCCTGAGCAAATGGCGCTCGCCAGTGGCGCATCGCCTCGGCCAGCGCGGGTTGAAACAGACTCATGTTTTCACTGGAAAACAGGCCGCGCCCGCGAAAATCGCCACCGCCGCGATGCCGCAATCCGGCCAGCAGCCGCTTGAGCAACGGTACGCGGTAGCGCCCATAACCGGCGAACACTTCATCGCCGCCCTCGCCGGAAAACACCACTTTCAGTTCCGCGCCCGCCCGTTGCGCCAGCAGCGCCACCGGCAGATTGGCGTAGTCGGCGGTGAGATCGTCCGCCGCCCATACCGCGTGCGGCAGGCAGTCCAGCAGATCATCCGCCCGCGCCTCAATCGCAGTATGCCGGGCGCCAAACTGGCTCGCCACTTTCGCCGCCGCCGCCAGTTCGTTATGCACCGAGCTATCCGGGAAACCGATGGAAAACGTGCGCAACGGCTCAGCCAACTGTGGGGCAATCAGCGCCGCCAGCAGCGAAGAATCCACCCCGCCTGACAGAAACAGGCCAAACGGCACATCGCTACGCAGATGAATGGCGATAACCTGTTTGATCAGCGCATCGAACTGTTCCAACGCCTGATCCAGCGTCAATTCAAGCGGCGCAACGTGCAGCGGCAACCAGTAGCGACGCTGGTGCAAAACGCCATCCGCGCCGATTTTCGCCAGTTCGCCCGGATGCAGTTTGCGCACTCCAGCCAGCAGCGTATGCGGGGCGCAGGTGAAGTTGTGCTGGAGATATTGGGCGAGTCCCGCCGCGTCTACTTCGGGATGACCCAGCAGCGGCAGCAATGCCTTCAATTCCGACGCGAACCCCAGCCCGTCGGGGCCGTGGGTGAAGTACAGGGGCTTGATGCCCAACCGGTCTCGAACCAGCAGCAATTCCCCGCGCTCGGCGTCATGCAGGGCAAAGGCGAACATGCCGTGCAGGCGATCCAGCGCCGCTTCGCCCCAGAGTCGCCAGGCGTGCAGAATCGTCTCGCAATCGGAATGAGTGGCGAAGCGGCAGCCCACATCTTCCAGTTCCCGCCGCAGTTCGCGATAGTTGTAAATCTCGCCGTTCGCCACCAGACAGAACCGCCGATCCGCGCTGTACAGCGGTTGCGCACCCCCGGCGAGATCAATAATCGCCAGCCGGGCGTGCGCCAGTCCAACCCGTCCCGCCCGGTGCAAACCCTGTCCGTCCGGGCCGCGATGCGCCAGTCGTCGCGCCATGTCTTCCAACAGCCGCGAATCCGCTGGCGGCGTTTTCAGGTAATAACCCGCGATTCCACACATGACGCTTGACCTTATAAAGCCGCCGGAATTGGCGGATAAAGCCGCTATGATAGTTTTATTGGGCAGAATTTTTCGTAGCACGGGCAGGATACCGGTTCCACGCAAGTCTGGTTTTCACGAAATCATCACCAATCGTGGGCATGATTCCCGCTTCAAAATCATCCACAAGCCGCCGCCATGCACTCATTTCGCGAACCTTATCTGTTGACTCCCGGCCCACTGACCACCTCGATCACCACCAAATCCGCCATGTTGCGGGACTGGGGTTCCTGGGACAGCGATTTCAATGAATTGACCGCTGGAATCTGTCGCCGCCTGCTGGCGGTCGCCCATGCCGAAGACACGCACGTTTGCGTCCCGTTGCAGGGCAGCGGCACCTACGCGGTCGAAGCGGCGCTGGCGACCTTGCTGCCGTGGAATGGCAAGGCGCTGGTGTTGATGAATGGCGCTTACGGTCAGCGCATGGCCCGCATTCTGGAATATATCGGGCGCGACTTTGTGACGCTGGACATGGGCGACTATCTGCCGCCGCCGCCCGATCAAGTGAAAAAAATGCTGATCGCCGATTCGGGCATTACTCATGTCGCGGTGGTGCATTGCGAGACTTCATCCGGAATTCTCAATCCGCTGGAAGCGATAGCTGAAGTGACCCAACGTCAGGGGCGGCGTCTGATCATAGACGCCATGAGTTCCTTTGGCGCACTGCCGGTAGATGCCCGCGAACTGCCGTTCGATGCCTTGGTATCCTCAGCCAACAAATGCTTTGAAGGCGCGCCCGGTTTTGGTTTCGCCCTGTTGCGCCGTGACGAGCTGGAGCAGTGCCAGGGCAACGCCCATTCCCTGAGTCTCGACCTCTACGACCAATGGGCCGCGATGGAGCGCAGCGGCCAATGGCGCTTTACTCCGCCGACCCATGTGGTGGCGGCGTTTGCCAGCGCGATGGATCAGCACGAGGCCGAAGGCGGCGTTGCTGGTCGGCTGGCCCGCTACACCCACAACAAGGAAGTGCTGGTCGAGGGGATGCGGGCGATGGGTTTTCATACGCTGCTGGCAGACCGCTGGCTGTCGCCGATCATCGTGACCTTCCATGCGCCCGGCGATCCCCGTTTCGACTTCAAGACCTTTTACCGGCTGATCAAGGAACACGGCTTCATCATCTATCCCGGCAAACTGACCCAGGTGGACAGCTTCCGCATTGGCTGCATCGGCCAGTTGTTCGAGGAGCAGATGCGCGGGGTGCTGACCGCTATTCGCGCCGTGCTGGATGAGATGGACATCCCTGACGGCTCGCCCCGCCCCGCCGATTTGTACAAGCCAGAATTCTAAAACCTGCCGAGGATTTTTCGATGCGCTTTCACTATCAACGCAGTTATCGCGGTCCCGTTCAGGCGGTGATTCTGGATTGGGCCGGCACCACCGTGGATTTCGGTTCGCTGGCGCCGGCGATGGCCTTTGTACAACTGTTCGCCGAGGAAGGCGTGGCGATCAGCGTCGCCGAGGTGCGCGGGCCGATGGGTACGGAAAAACGCGAACATATCCGCCAACTTTGCCAGTTGCCCGATATTGCCAGCCGTTGGCGTGAACGCCACGGCGAACCACCGGATGAGGCGGATGTGGATCGGCTGTATCAAACCTTTGTGCCGCTGCAAATCGCCGCCGATCCGTGACTACGCGCAACTGATTCCCGGCTGCCGCGAGACCATTGCCGCCCTGCGCGAACGCGGCATTCGCATTGGCGCGAACACTGGCTACAGCCGCGAGATGGCCGAACCGCTGATGCGCGCCGCCGCTGATCAGGGCTATGTCCCGGATAGCGCGGTGTGCGCGACCGAAGTGCCGCGTGGCCGACCTTATCCTTACATGAGCCTGAAAAACGCCATTGAACTGGGCGTAGAAACGGTGCAAGCCTGCGTGAAAGTGGACGATACCGCGCCGGGCATCGAAGAAGGCTTGAACGCCGGGATGTGGACAGTGGCGGTCGCCATCAGCGGCAACGAGATCGGTCTGCCGCTGGCGGGTTGGGATGCGCTGTCGTTCGCCGAGCAACAACGGCGACGCGAGCGGGCCTATGGACGGCTCCTGTCCAGTGGGGCGCATTATGTGATTGATTCCATAGCTGCTTTGCCGCGCTGTATTGACGCGATTGAAGCCCGGCTGGCCGATGGCGAGCGGCCGTGAACCTTCAACCGACGCTGACCGTTCCGCCACCCGGCGAAAGCGAGATCAATGCCAGCCCGCAGCGGGCCGCCTGGCAAGTGCATCATCTGGACGAGGCGGGTCGGCAATTACTGGCTGAGGACGCCCGCTATTTTCTGCATCAGTCGGTCTCTACCCCCTGTCTGGCGGCGATCCGCCGCGCCGAAGGCTGCTGGATTGAGGACAGCGCCGGACGCCGCTATCTGGATTTTCACGGCAACAGTGTTCACCACATCGGCTATGGCCATCCGCGCCTGCTTGCGGCGATCAAACAGCAATTAGATGAACTGTCTTTTGCGCCGCGCCGCTTCACCTGCGAACCCGCCGTTGATCTGGCTCGCCGCCTGGTCGAAATCAGCCCGCCGGGTCTGGACAAGGTTCTGTTCGCGACTGGCGGTTCCGACGCGGTGGAAATTGCTCTCAAAATCGCCCGCGCCGCCACCGGCCGCTTCAAAACCCTGTCGTTCTGGGACGCTTTTCACGGCGCGGGCTTTGGCGCAGCCAGCGTTGGCGGCGAGGCGCTGTTCCGCTCCGGCCCCATCGGGCCGCTGCTGGCCGGAACCGAACACGTCGCGCCCTTCGCCTGTTATCGCTGCCTTACGGCTATCCCGCCGACGCCAACGGCCAGCCGCGTTTGGACCTGTGCCGGATGACCTGCGCCAATTTCGTGCGCTATGTGCTGGAAAAGGAAGGCGATATTGCCGCCGTGATCGCCGAGCCGATGCGGGCGACGCCCTATGTGCCGCCCGCCCGGATTCTGGCAGTCGGTGCGCGACGCCTGCCACGATCACGGAACCCTGCTGATTTTCGACGAGATCCCACCGGCCTGGGGCAAAACCGGGCGGCTGTTCGCCTGCGAACATGACGA
>JAAUTD010000127.1 GCA_012031845.1 Synechococcaceae cyanobacterium SM1_2_3 | reverse complement strand
TGTTGCAGGACTTTCGCTCCATCCGTTCGCCCTGAGCCTGTCGAAGGGCATTCATCGGTAAAAACGGGGTTCGACAGGCTCACCCGAACGGTTTTTGAACCTGAAGCGAAAGTCCTGTGTTGAATAACCGTAAGGAGAAATTCATGCATGATTCTGGCAAATTTTTCAGCGCGATTCTGATCCTGCTGATGTTCAGTTTTCTGTCCAAGGCGCAAGCCGATGAGCGGCTTTGGGCGGCGCTGCGTTCCGGCGCGGCCGTTGCGATGATCCGGCACACTGTCGCGCCCGGCATCGGCGATCCTGATCATTTCCGGCTGGACGATTGCGCAACCCAGCGCAATTTATCGGCAGAAGGTCAGCGGCAGGCGCAAGCGATAGGCGCCGCGTTCCGCGATAACGGCATTGTGGCGGCGCAAGTCCTGTCGAGCCGCTGGTGCCGTTGTCTGGACACCGCTCGCCTGCTGGATTTGGGAACGGTGGAGCCATTCCCGCCGCTCGACTCGTTCTTTTCCACTCCGGAACGCGCGGCCAGTCAAACCACGGAGCTGCGGGAACGGTTACGGCAGGATCGCGCCGGGCAACCGCTGGTGCTGGTCACCCATCAGGTCAATATCACCGCCCTGACCGGCGTGGTTCCCGGTTCCGGCGAAATGGTGGTGATTAGACCGGCAACCGGCGGCAGCGTTGAAGTCCTGGGACGATTGCCGCCGGTTGGCAATCGCAACTAACTCTTTTTGGAGATGATCAAGCATGGCGATCACCGTGGAAGCGCGCCGCTACTTTTGCACCGCCAATCTGGAAGCGCCCTATGTGGCGACGCTGATGGAAGGCGGGCAACTGCTGAACCAGATGGCCTATTACCCGAATGCTGAATCAGCCATTGCCGCCGGACTGGCCTGGGTGGCCGAACATCGCGCCGACGCCGAAACCACGGTCGTGGTGATTCCCGATCCCTGAATGGCCGGATCATGAGGGCGAGCATCAAACCAGAACGGGCATTCTGCCCGTTATCCTGTCGCCATGAGGTCATCACCATGCGTTTTCCTTGCGGTATTGCCGGTTTACAGGAGGACTATCCCGCTGCGTCACCTACCGCTTCAGCCGTTCTAGTCGTTGCCATGCCTCCAGCACACAGGCCACCGACCAGCTTGCGCCGGAGCGCCACGCGGCTGATGGGGCGGAACGCCGTCGAAAATCTCGCTGACCGTGCCCAGACCGGCATCCTGCAAATGATCGCGGATCGGCTCCAGCCAGGCTTGAGCCGCAGCGGCATCGCCATGCGCCCGATAGTCGGCCAGTGCGTAATGGCCGAGCAGCCAGCCCCAAACCGGCCCCTGATGGTAGCTGCCATCCCGCTCCAGCACATCGCCAAGGTAATAGGGCCGGAACCCGGCATGGCGCGGCGAAAGCGAGCGCAGTCCGTAGGAGGTCAGCAATTCCTGCCCGCACACCCGCACTATCGTCTGCTGCATGCCGGGATCAACCGGACTGTGCGGCAGACTGACCGCGAAAATCTGGTTCGGCCGAATGCTGGCGTCGTCGCCGTCAGGGCCATCCACCACATCGTACAATCCTTCGCCATCGGGACGGATAAAGCGGCGGAATCCGGCTTGAGTCTGCATCGCCAAATCCTGATAAAACGCCGGTGATTGACCCAGCAGCCGGGCGAAATCGGCTACGCTCGCCAGGGCGTTGTGCCAGAGCGCATTAATTTCCACCGGCTTGCCGATGCGCGGCGTCACCACCCAGTCGCCCACTTTGGCGTCCATCCAGGTCAGTTGCACGCCCGGTTCGCCCGCGAACAGCAGGCCATCGTCGCTATCCATGCCGATGCGGTAGCGGGTTCCGGCGATATGCCAGGCGATGATTTCCTGCAATACCGGAAACACTTCGGCCAGCGTTGCAATATCGGCGCTGGCCTCGATATAAGCCCGCCACGCCTCGACATACCACAGCGCCGCGTCCACCGTGTTATAGGCTTGCGGTTCGCCGACGGCGGGGAGCAGATTGGGCAGCAAGCCCTGATCGGCGAAGCGAGCGAAGGTTAGCAGGATATGGCGGGCCGACGCGATCCGTCCGGTTGTCAGGGTCAGGCCGGGCAATGCGATTAACGTATCGCGGCCCCAGTCCCCAAACCACGGATAACCCGCGATCACCGATTCACCTTCCGGCCAGTCGGCCAATGGCCGGGCAAACAGAAAACTGTCAGCCGCCAGCGTCAATTGCCGAATCCAGTCCGGCGCAGTCCTTATCTCCGGGACTTGCGCTTCAGCCTGAGCCAGCAAGGCGATTTCCCGATCCAGAAACCGCTGTTGCGCCACGGCCAAATCCAGCTCTGCCGTCGGGTGCAGACTGCCAACGATGCCCGTCCACTCTCCGGGTTGCAGGGTCAGCACCGCCTCGCCCAGACAGAAATGATGATCCCGATGGGATAAACCGCGCTCGTGTTCGGCCAGCAAATCAAAATTCTCGTACCAGCCGGGCTGATCCACGATGATGCCGCCACGCGCCCACAACCGCAGGCTGAAGTCCGGGGTCTGGATGAGGCGCGAGGCTGAGTCGGGTGCGCTGATGTGGGGCTGAAAGTCGCTCATCCGGGTGCGGTTATGATGATCGCGGCCATTCACCAGCAAGCGAACCCGCAGTTGCATTTCACGGTCCGCCCGCCCCGCCGCCCGCCGCCAGCCGACATAAACCGTATTCGCGCCTGGTTCCAGCCAGATGCGCTGTTCCAAAACCAGATCGCCAACAGCAAAGCGCCACACCGGCATTCGTCCGTGCAGATGAAACGACTCCAGATGAACGTAGCCCGACGGATGAACCGCGTTGCTGGCCCAGCGGTTGCTAAACAGGGCGATTTCGCGGTCGCCGTCCATCAAGGTCGCGTCGGCCTTGGCGAACACCAGCCAGCGATCCAGCGGCGGCCGCACCGGCGCGATCAGCAGGCCGTGATAACAGCGGGTCAGCGTACCGGCCACCGTGCCCGCCGCGTAACCGCCCAGTCCATTCGCCAGCCACCATTCCCGCCGCTCGGCCTGGGCCAGATCGCCGCAAATCGCCCGACCGCAGCGGATGAAATCAGGTAAATCGCCACTTTCGCCACGCATGATCATCACCGCTCGTAAGATTTGAATCGGCGGCATTGCGCCGCAATGGTTTCAGGACTTTCGCTTCATCCGTTCGCTCTGACGCTTCGGCACGTTCAGCGGTCGAAGGGCATTCATCGGTATAAAACGGGGTTCGACAAGCTCACCCCGAACGGTTTTTAAATCGGAAGCGAAAGTCCTGGGTTTATATCCAGGCAGGGGCGCGGCCTATGGCAACTGCAAGCGGTCACCGGGCTGGATGCCGCGCCGCGCTGCTTCTCCGCCATTGATTTCCAGAATGTAGCGCACATTGTCGGCGGCGCTGGCGTAGATCGGGCAATGCGGCGTAGCACAGGGCGGCGCGCTGGCCTGAATTTGCAACAGGCGGCCGTCGGCGTCGAAATACAGCAAATCCAGCGGGATATAGGTGTTTTTCATCCAGAACATGGCTGGCCCGACCGGCTGTACAAACAACATTCCCTGATCAGCGGGCATCTCGCGGCGGAACATCAAACCGCGCCCACGCTCATCATCGGTCTGCGCCATCTCCACCTGAAATGTCGCTGGCCCGACGCTGATCTGCGCCCTGTCCGCAGCCGAAACCGGGCCGAACGCCAATGCAGCCAACCCAAGCGACAGGGCAACCCAATAATGACTCTGACGATAATTCATGATGTGTTCTCATCCTGGGTGATATAGCGATTCTAAATCAGCTTCTTACCGGATAAGCTGACTAAAGTCATCAATCCCAACTCGATAGATGTATAATTTTGCCACATGACATTAACGGACATTTGCCTGTCAGTTCAGGCTGTGCGAGTAAATCCCCCCCGATTATTTTCCGTAATGATCATGCCGCCAGAATCATAAAACAAGATTTATAAAGGAGTAATAAAAATGAAATTATTTAGTGGATTTTCTATTAAAGCCCAGTTGATCGGAGTCATGATCCTGCTGATCCTGCTGTTGCTAGGTGTGGGCGGCATTGGCCTGAACAGCACCCTGGCAGCCAATCAGGCCATGAAAAGCATTTATGAAGATCGGCTGGTTCCTGCCGCCCATATGGGCGTGATTCAAAAAGCGCTGGGCAATACCGGATTGCATCTGGCGCTGGCTGCCCAGCACAATCCGGCTTCTCAGGACAGCCAGCTCCACACTCATCCCATCACCCTGCACTTTGATGAAGCAGAAAAGAATATGGCGCTGATCGCCGAGACTTGGCGTCAATACGCCGCAACCAAAATGACGCCGGAAGAACAGGCGCTGGCGGATCAATTTACCGTTCTTCACAACCGCTTTGTTAATGACGGACTGAAGCCCACAATGACTGGCTTCAAGGCGGGAGAATTTTCCAAAACTATCCAGCATTATGTAGAAGTTTTTTTTGCCGCTGCTGAATCAATCGGTCAAGACGATTGATGACATTACCCATTTGCAAACCGGTGTCGCCAAAATTGAATATGAGCAATCGCTGGCTGCTTATGTTTCGATGCGGAATTTCTCGATCAGCGTCATGCTCTTCAGCGTGGTTGTAGCGGGCATCATGAGTTTTGTATTGATTCAGCGCATTATTCGGCCATTAAATATCGCGGTTGAAACCGCTGAACGGATTGCCCATGGCGACTTGAGCAGCCAAATTGAAATAACCTCAGAAGATGAGTTTGGCAAGCTATTAACCAATCTCAAGGCGATGAACGCCAGACTGCATGAAGTCGTGGGCGAAGTAAGCGGCGCGACTTCGCAAGTCAATGCCGCCGCGGGAGAAATTGCCCAAGGCAGCGCCGATTTATCACAGCGCACCGAACAGCAGGCATCAGCCTTGCAGGAAACCGCCTCCAGCATGGAGCAACTGACCAGCACGGTGAAACAGAGCGCGGCAAATGCTCAACAAGCCAATCAGTTGTCCCGGTCGGCGCAAATCAAAGCCGAACAGGGCGGACAGGATATTGAGCGCGTCATTGCGGCTATGAATGCGATCAACGCGAGTAGCTGCAAAATTTCCAACATTATTGTTGTCATCAATGAAATTGCCTTTCAGACTAATCTGCTGGCGTTGAATGCGGCCGTAGAAGCGGCGCGGGCCGGTGAACAGGGGCGAGGCTTTGCCGTGGTGGCGAGCGAGGTGCGCAAGCTGGCTCAGCGCAGTGCTGATGCCGCCAAGGAGATCAAGGAACTGATTACCGACAGTATGAACAAGGTTGAAGATGGAGGTCATCTGGTAGATCAGGCCGGACAGACTTTGCAGGAGATTGTGGCGGAGGTGAAGAAAGTCAGCAGTCTCGTGACCGAAGTAGCCGCTGCCAGCAGTGAACAAGCTACGGGCATCGAACAGATCAATCGAGCAATTCTGCAAATGGATCAAGTCACCCAGCAGAATGCCGCACTGGTCGAACAGACAGCCGCCGCCAGTCATGCGATGGGCGATCAGGCCCATGACCTGCAAGCCCTGATGGGTTTCTTCAAACTCAAATAATCCGCCAAACCGGCGAATCAGCCAGAAAAACCGGCGCAAAGCCGGTTCTGGCTATTTGGAGCCAATGCCCTGCCGCTCGTCTTCCGTCAAGCCCACGATTGGCGCTGAGCCAAATCCTGGTAGACCGTAGTAATCGGGCATTCCAGACCAATGCTGTTCAGGCGCAATAACTCATTGGCGCCAATGCTGTCCATGATCCATTGTTTATCCTGGCGGCGATAAATCTGAATGCGCACCCGCTCCGGGTCCACCAGCACATATTCCCGCAGGCTGTCCAGTTGCTGGTAAATGGCAAACTTCTCACCCAGATCAAACGCTGCCGTTGACGGCGACAACACCTCGATAATCAGAATCGGTGACCGCTTGAGATAGCGGTCGCCATGATCATTCTCGGCGCAGGTCACCAATAAATCCGGGTAAAGACTGCAATTGGCCTTTTCTACCCGAACCTTGACATCAGCCATGTACACCCGGCATGGACTGCCGCGCAAATGCTGGCGCAACGCCATATAAAGATTGCCGGAAGTTTCGTTATGCAAATCAGTGCCGCCCGCCATTGCAAACACTTCGCCACGGATAAACTCATGGCGCTGCAATTGCTGCTGTTCCCAGACCAGATAATCTTCAAAACTGAAGGTGAGATGCTGCGCTGCCTGAGACATAATTAAACTCCTCGACAAAGTGATTTATGAATAATCGCCAGCAATGGACTGATTCATCAAATCGCCGCTAACGCCTGCTCCAAATCGGCGATTAAATCGGCCTTATCTTCAATGCCAACGGATAAACGCACCAGTCCATCATCAATGCCCAACTCGCGCCTGATCTCCGGCGGCACGGAAGCGTGAGTCATAATCGCCGGATGCTCAATCAGGCTTTCCACTCCACCCAGGCTTTCCGCCAAGGTAAACACCCGGCAATGTTCCAGGAATCGCGTCACATCGGCTAAATCGCCACGCACCACTGCGCTAATCATCCCGCTAAAGCCGCCGCGCATTTGCCGCCGCGCCAATTCATGCTGGGGATGACTGGGCAATCCAGGGTAAATAACCCTGGCGATTTTCGGGTGCTGTTCCAGCCAGCGTGCAATTGCCAGCGCATTCTCGCTGTGCCGCTCCATCCGCAAGGCCAGCGTCTTGATGCCGCGCAAAGCCAAAAAGCTGTCAAACGGGCTGGCAATCGCGCCGATGGCGTTTTGCAAATAGCCCAGCCGCTCGGCTAATTCCTGACCCCGGCAGACCGCGATGCCGCCGATTAAATCGGAATGCCCATTCAGATATTTGGTCGCTGAGTGAATCACCAGATCAAAGCCGTATTCCAGCGGACGCTGAATGCAAGGCGTCGCAAAGGTATTGTCAGCCACCGCCAGAATGCCGCGTTCGCGGGCCACTGCCGCGATCATCGCCAAATCCACCAGCTTCAATAGTGGGTTACTCGGCGTTTCTACCCAAATCATGCGGGTTGCAGGCGTCAACGCCTGTTCCAGCGCGGCGCGGTCGCGCAGATCGCTGTAGGAAAAGTTCAGGCCAGCGCTGCGCCGCCGCACCTGCTCGAATAGCCGCCGAGTGCCACCGTAAATATCGTCCAGTGCCACAACATGATCGCCACTATTCAGCAATTCCAGCGCGGTAGAAGTAGCGGCCAACCCGGAGGCAAAGGCGAAAGCGGCATCGCCGCCTTCCAAATCGGCGACACAGCGCTCATAAGCAAAGCGGGTGGGATTCTGGCTGCGGGCGTATTCAAAACCCTGATGCACCCCGGGACTGGACTGCACATAGGTCGAAGTGGCGTAAATAGGCGTTGTCACTGCCCCAGTAGCCGGATCGGGCGACTGGCCGGCGTGAACGACGCGAGTAGCAAAACCGGGCGAGAGCGAAGATTCAGTCATGGCAGCCCTATCATTGCAAATGGCGATGGAGAGGAATGTTAATAGAGCAATCCTATTCCAGTTGTTGATTCACTGATGATTCAAATCACCCTCTCCCCCAACCCCTCTCCCGCGTGCGGGAGGGGGAGCGCGTCAGCGCGGGGTGAGGGTGATTTGAGAAAAAATTACAATCGTTTAGGATTGCTATAGCGGTCATTCACGCCGTGATTAACGTCCGTAATTCTTCAGTGCGCCGTTGCAATAATTCGGCGTCGCCGCGTGTTTCCACATTTAAGCGCAACAAGGGTTCGGTATTCGAGGAACGCAGATTAAAGCGCCAGTCAGCGAATTCCAGGCTAATGCCGTCGGTTGCATCCAGTTCCGGTTCCTGATCGGCATAAGTGACCAGAATTTCCCGAATCTTGGCTTGGGCGTCCTCCACTCGAAAATTAATCTCGCCGCTACAGGGAAACGCCTGCATTCGCGCATCCACTAATGACGATAGTGATTGATCATTGCGGCAAAGATATTCGACCATCAGTAGCCACGGCAACATTCCGCTATCGCAATAGGCGAAATCGCGGAAGTAATGATGGGCGCTCATTTCTCCGCCATAGATCGCGTCTTCCAGCCGCATCCGTTCCTTGATAAACGCATGGCCGGTTTTACTCTGTACCGGGATACCGCCCGCAGTGCAAACTTGTTGGATCGTATTCCAGGTCAGGCGCGGATCATGAATGATTTTGGTGCCCGGTTGCCGCGCCAGCAGGATTTTCGCTAATACGCCGACCAGGTAATAGCCTTCGATAAAGCGGCCAGCGGAGTCAAAGAAGAAACAGCGGTCGAAATCGCCGTCCCAGGCCAGCCCCAAATCGGCTTCATATTCCCGGACCGCTTTTGCAGTGGCTTCGCGGCCTTCCGGCAAGAGCGGATTGGGGATGCCGTTAGGGAAGGTTCCATCAGGTTCGTGATGAATCTTGATAAAGTGAAATGGCAAATGCGGCTCCAGCGCATCAATAATCGGGCCGGCGCAGCCGTTACCGGCATTGACCACGATCCGCAATGGTTTGAGCGCAGTGATGTCAATAGCGCCCAGCAGATAACGAATGTAATCGCTCTTGTCCTCACGCTGGATCAATTGACCGGGGCGAGCAGTCAGGGTGAAGCCATTTGACGCGGCCAAATCACGAATGGCAAACAGGCCACTGTCGCCGCTGATCGGTTGCGCCTGTTCGCGCACCAGCTTGATCCCGTTGTAATCCATCGGATTGTGACTGGCGGTGATCATGATTCCGCCGTCCAACTGGTGATAAAACGCCGCGAAGTAGATTTCCTCTGTGCCGCACAACCCAAGATCAAGCACCTCGACGCCGCTATCCAGCAAGCCTTCCGTCAGCGCCTTGCTCAACGCCAGACTGCTGAGCCGCACATCATGACCAACCGCCACCTGGCGGGGATTCAGGAAAATGGCGTAGGCGCGCCCAATGCGATAAGCCAGATCTTCGTTTAACTGGTCTGGAATTCGCCCGCGAATGTCATAGGCTTTGAAACAGCTCAGTACGTGATCGCCATTCATAGTTGTCTTCCCGATTCTTTTAGAATTTTGTTAGTTTCGGTTGTGCGCGACAGATGAGCAAGCAGAGCGTTTTCCGCTGGCTCATCCCAATAACCCTTCCCAAGATGAAAACCATGTCTCCAAAAACTTTGAACATCGGCTTGGTGCAACAAACCTGTAGCGCAGACCGCGCCGCCAATCTGGCCGCCAGTATCGTTGGGATTCGCGATCTCGCCAGTCGGGGAGCGCAATTGATTGTGCTGCCGGAACTGCACGCCAGTTTGTATTTTTGCCAGAGCGAAAATGCTGACCAGTTCGATTGGGCCGAACCGATACCCGGTGCGACCACTGAGGAATTGGGCGTAGTGGCCCGCGAGCTGGGCATTGTGCTGGTCGCATCGCTGTTTGAACGGCGGACGGCGGGCCTGTATCACAATACCGCCGTGGTGCTGGAACGTGACGGCAGCATCGCTGGAACCTATCGCAAGATGCATATTCCCGACGATCCCGGCTACTACGAAAAATTCTATTTCGCTCCCGGCGATCTCGGTTTTACCCCGATTGACACCTCAGTCGGTCGGCTGGGGGTGCTGGTGTGCTGGGATCAGTGGTATCCCGAAGCAGCGCGGCTCATGGCGCTGGCGGGGGCGGAACTGCTGCTGTATCCCACAGCCATCGGCTGGAATCCGAATGAAAATGAGGACGAACGCCAGCGGCAATGGGACGCCTGGATCACTATCCAGCGGGCGCACGCCATCGCCAACGGTCTTCCAGTCGTAGTCTGCAACCGCTTCGGTTTTGAGGCCGATCCTTCCAACCAGACTGCTGGCATCCAATTCTGGGGCAGCAGCTTCATCGTTGGCCCGCAAGGCGAATTTCTCGCCGACGCGCCGCCAGACGAACCGGCGACGCTGGCGGTGGAACTGGATTTGAGCCGCAGTGAACAGGTGCGGCGAGCCTGGCCGTATCTGCGC
>JAAUTD010000007.1 GCA_012031845.1 Synechococcaceae cyanobacterium SM1_2_3 | reverse complement strand
AAGGGTAGTTCAACCGGTGGTGGTGCGGCCGCTGGACGGGGGCGGCTATGAGCTGATTGCCGGTGAGCGACGCTGGCGAGCGGCGACAACTGGCCGGCTTGCGCGAAGTGCCGGCCGTGATCCGCGCGGTGTCAGATCAGGCCGCTATCGCAATGGCCCTGATTGAGAACATTCAGCGTGAAGATTTGAATCCACTGGAAGAAGCCACTGCACTGCAACGACTGATCAATGAATTTGCGCTGACGCATCAACAGGCTGCTGAAGCGGTGGGTCGGTCACGCGCTGCGGTGACCAATCTGATACGACTGCTGGAATTGACCGAGGATGTACAGCAGTGGGTGCGGGAGCGCAAGCTGGACATGGGTCATGCCCGCGCCCTGTTGTCGCTTTCGCCCGCTTTGCAACGGGAAGCGGCGCAGCAGGTATTAGTGCGTGGTCTGTCGGTGCGGGAAACCGAAGACCTGGCCCGTCGTCTCCAGCAAACCACCCATTCGCCAGCGTCGGCTAAACCGCTCGACCCCAATATCCGGGTGTTGCAGCAGGATTTATCGGAGCGGTTGGGCGCACGGGTGCGGGTGCAGCATGGGACATCGGGCAAGGGATGCGTAGTCATCCATTACAACACGCTGGACGAACTCGATGGCATCATATCCCGAGTCAAGTGAAGCGGTAATTTTCGTTGACCCCGCCGCGCTAAATTCCCTATAATCTGTGGCACTCTACAACCCTAAAGAAAAAGTCCTTTAAGGGAATTTCAGGGGCTTTTAGTAGAGAAAATTACAAGCCCCAAATTGCAATAAGCGCATCACTAAACTTATAAACAGGCCCGGCGCAACGCGGTGCTTAGAGAATAAAACAAATGCGAACTATGGGCGGAAAACAGGTCACCCGAGCTATTACTGTAATCCAGTTGTTTGTTACGCTGTTGATTACCGCCTTTTTTCTGTCTGCCGATGGTTCCCGTGCGGCTCTCTCGGCTTTAGTTGGAGGCGGCATCAGCACCTTGGTCACCCTCTATTTCGCCAGCCAGGTTTTTTCAGTTCGCATTGGCGCTCCAGCTGCCAAGATTGCCCGGACTTTTTTTGTGGGCGAAGTCGTCAAAATTCTTCTGACTGTATTTCTGTTGAGTATCTCTATCTTCTGTCTGGATGTTTCCCCGCTTCCAACGCTGTTGGCCTACATGGCGGCGCTGCTAGCGTACTGGCTGGCATTACCCTTCACACTCAACACCTCGGTGAGGACGCTATGAGCGAAAGCAGTCATTCCGCAACCGGATATATCATTCATCATTTAACTAATCTCCGGTTCGATCTTACTCAATTAAGATTGCTGCATGGTGAGGAAGCAGGCGGCTTTTGGGTCTTAAACATAGACACCCTGTTTTTTTCCATTGCGCTGGGTAGCCTTTTCCTGTGGCTATTTATGAAAGCCGCTAAATCCGCCACCAGCAATACGCCAGGGCTTTTGCAAAATTTCTGCGAAATCATGATTGAATTCGTGGATACCCAAGTTAAGGACTCGTTTCACGGGCGTAACCCGGTCATCGCTCCGCTGGCGCTAACTATCTTTATGTGGGTGTTCCTGTGGAATACGATGGATTTGCTTCCTGTGGATTTGCTGCCGGAAATTGCTACTCTCTTCGGTATCCACTATCTGCGCACCGTACCCTCGACTGATTTGAACTCGACTTTTGGTCTTTCCATTTCCGTATTGCTTCTGCTTTACTACTACGGATTCAAGGTCAAGGGACCCGCTCATTTTACCTGGGAGCTATTGACCCATCCTTTTGGCAAATGGCTCATGCCGTTCAATTTACTGCTGCGGATTGTTGAAGATCTCGCCAAGCCTATTTCGCTCGGTTTGCGTCTGTTCGGTAATCTCTATGCGGGTGAATTGATCTTTATCCTGATTGCGCTGCTGCCGTGGTGGCTCCAGTTTGTTCTGGGCTGGCCGTGGGCGGTGTTTCATATTCTGGTTATCACCCTGCAAGCTTTTATCTTCATGGTGCTAACTATCGTGTATCTGAGTATGGCGCATGAAGATCACTGAGTCCAAACCAAGTTCCTGGCTATCCAGCCTGGTTCTGTTAAGCCAGTAAACCAGTTTTTTCATCCACACCTCAACTTTTAACGGGAGACCATAATGGAAGCTGCAAGCCTGATTGCCAACGTGCAGGGTATGACTGTCATCGCCGTAGCGCTGATCTTGAGCGTCGGCGCACTGGGCACCGCCATTGGTTTTGCCTTGCTGGGCGGCAAGTTTTTGGAAAGCGCCGCCCGCCAGCCGGAAATGATTCCTACATTGCAAGTCAAGATGTTCATTGTCGCCGGTCTGCTTGACGCGGTGACCATGATTGGCGTGGGCATCTCATTGTTCTTCACCTTCGCCAACCCGTTTCTCGGTCCGGTGCAGGCGTTGATCAAGTAATCATGCGAAGGGATTCTCTTCCGCGTCAACTCTGTGTAACCGAGGAGGTAATCGCGTGAACTTCAATGCCACATTGATCGGGCAGATGATCACGTTCGGCCTTCTGGTGATCTTCACCATGAAGTATGTATGGCCGCCCATCATGCAGGCCATGCAAGAACGCCAGAAGCGAATTGCTGAAGGCTTGGCGTCAGCCGAACGCGGTTTGCACGAGCAGGAATTGGCCCAAGCCAAATCTGCGCAACTGTTGAAAGAAGCCAAGCAGCAGGCGGCCGAAATCATTGCCCAAGCCCACAAGCGCGCCAACGAAGCTATCGAACAATCCAAGCTGGAAGCCCGCGCTGAGGGCGACCGCCAGCTTGTTGTCGCCAAGGCGGAAATCGAGCAGGAAGTCAACCGCGCCCGTGAGCAGCTTCGGAGCCAGGTTGTCAGTCTCGCCGTGGCCGGTGCCGGCAAGGTTCTCCAGCGCGAGGTTGACGAAGCAGCCAACGCCGCTTTGCTGGATGACCTGGTTGCGCAGCTCTAACCACACGGACTACGCCAATGGCTGAAACCACCACCGTTGTTCGACCCACTGCCGCTGCCCGGCCCTATGCCCGCGCCGCCTTTGAGGATGCGCAGATATCGCAGGCCATTCCACTTTGGTCTGATCTGTTGGAAGCCGCCGCCGCAATTGCAGCCGATAGTGCGCTGCATCGCCTCTTGGGGCCTTGGAATCCTGTGCTTCGCGGCCAGCAGAAAGCCGAGTTGATGGCGGAGTTGTGCCGTGAGGCGTGCGGCGGCATCGCGCTGCCGGAGGCATTTACGACCTTTCTCCGGTTGCTGGCCGATAACCATCGTCTTCATCTGCTTCCCAGCATCGCTGTTTTGTATGAGCGGTTGCGGGCGGAAGCTGAAAGTATCGTTCGCGCTGAACTCATCAGCGCTATCACTGTGACTGATGCTCAGCGCAAGCGTGTTATCAAGGCGCTCAAGGCAAGGTTTAAGCGCAGTGTAGTGCTGGATTGCAAAATAGATGAGGCGCTGGTTGCGGGTGCGGTGATTCGGGTCGGCGATCTGGTGATCGACGGTTCGGCGCGCGGCCGGCTGAACAAACTCGCCACGGCCTTGAGCCAGTAAGGGGAATACTGTTTTATGCAACTTAAACCCTCCGAAATCAGTGATCTGATTCGGCAACGTCTGCACAGTTATCAGGCGGTTGCCGAAGCCCGCACCGAAGGCACCATTATCAGTTTGGCTGACGGCATTGCCCGGATTTATGGCCTCGACAATGTCATGCAGGGCGAAATGATCGAGTTCCCGGCTCCCCGGGAAGGCGATCCGGTCACCTACGGCCTGGCCATGAATCTGGAACGCGATTCAGTCGGTTCGGTGATTCTGGGTGACTTTGAGCATCTGTCCGAAGGCGACAAGGCGCTCTGCACCGGGCGCATCCTGGAAGTGCCGGTCGGCGAGGCGCTGCTGGGGCGCGTGGTCAATGCCCTGGGTCACCCGATTGATGGCAAAGGCCCGATTAAGACCGATCTGTCTGCGCCGATTGAAAAGATTGCGCCGGGCGTGATTGAGCGGCAATCAGTGAGCCAGCCGGTGCAAACCGGCCTCAAGGCGATTGACGCGATGGTGCCGATTGGGCGCGGCCAGCGCGAATTGATCATCGGCGACCGCCAGACCGGCAAGACTGCGGTGGCGATTGACGCCATCATCAACCAGAAAGGCACTGGCATTAAGTGTATCTATGTGGCAATCGGCCAGAAGAACTCTTCGATTGCCAACGTGGTGCGCAAACTGGAAGAACACGGCGCGATGGATCACACCATCGTAGTCGCCGCCAGCGCCTCCGAATCAGCGGCAATGCTGTTTATCGCGCCGTATTCAGGCTGTTCGATGGGCGAGTATTTCCGCGACCGGGGCGAAGACGCCCTGATTATCTATGACGATCTGTCCAAGCAGGCCGTGGCGTACCGGCAAGTGTCGCTGTTGCTGCGGCGGCCACCGGGTCGCGAAGCGTTCCCCGGCGATGTGTTCTATCTGCATTCGCGGTTGCTGGAGCGGGCGTCGCGCATCAATGCCGAAGAAGTCGAACGGCTGACTAACGGCGCGGTGAAGGGGCAAACCGGCTCGCTGACGGCGCTGCCGGTGATCGAAACCCAGGCGGGCGACGTGTCCGCCTTCGTGCCCACCAACGTGATCTCGATCACCGACGGCCAGATCTATCTGGAAACCGACCTGTTCAATGCTGGCATCCGCCCCGCCATCAACCCTGGCCTGTCAGTGTCCCGCGTTGGCGGCGCCGCCCAGACCAAGATCGTCAAAAAGCTGGGCGGTGGCATCCGGCTGGCGTTGGCGCAATACCGTGAACTGGCGGCATTCGCCCAGTTTGCTTCCGATCTTGACGAAACGACTCGCAAACAGCTTGAACGCGGCCAGCGCGTCACCGAGTTGATGAAGCAGAAGCAGTATTCGCCGATGTCCGTCGCTGAAATGGGGATTTCGTTGTTTGCGGTGGAACGGGGTTATCTGGACGACATCGCGCTGAACAAGATTGGCGCTTTTGAAGCCGGGTTATTGGCCCATGCGCGGGCGCACTACGCCGAATTGATCGCTACGATCAATGCGACCGGTGACTTAAACGGTGAAATTGAAGCGGGCTTGAAGAAGGTCGCGGAAGATTTCAAGGCCAACTACGTCGGTTAAACGGGTGTCAGCATGGCCGGTGCCAAAGAGATACGAACCAAAATCAAGAGTATTAAAAGTACTCAAAAAATCACCAAAGCCATGGAAATGGTGGCGGCGAGCAAAATGCGCAAAGCGCAGGAGCGCATGCGAGCGGCTCGGCCTTATGCGAGCAAGATTCGTAACGTCATCTCGCACCTGGCCCATGCCCATACCGAGTATCGCAGTCCAGGGCTGATCGAACGCGAGGTGAAGCGGGTCGGATTAATCGTCATCTCGACCGACCGTGGTCTGTGCGGTGGCTTGAACACCAACCTGTTCAAAGCAACGATTGTCGCGATGCAGAAATGGCGGAGCCAAGGGGTCGAGATCGACCTCTGCACCGTGGGCACCAAAGCGTTCCAGTTCTTTCGGCGATTGAAGGGCAATGTGGTCGCTCACATCGCCCACTTGGGTGACTCGCCCCGGTTCGAGGATGTGCTGGGGCCGGTCAAAGTGATGGCTGATGCGTTCACCGAGGGGCGAGTCGACGCTATCCACTTGGTGTATAACGAATTTGTCAACACCATGACCCAGAAGCCCAAAATCGAGCAACTGGTGCCGGTCACCACCGATGTGCAGGACGCTGCGCCTAAACATCGCTGGGATTACATCTATGAGCCTGATCCCAAGGAACTGATCGAGTTGTTGCTGCGGCGTTATGGCGAGTCGGTGGTTTATCAGGCGCTGGTGGAAAATGTCGCCTGCGAGATGGCTGCCCGCATGGTCGCCATGAAGAGCGCATCGGACAACGCAGGTGCGCTGATCGATGAATTGCAACTAATCTACAACAAGGCCCGGCAGGCATCGATCACTCAGGAGCTGTCCGAGATCGTAGGCGGCGCGGCGGCGGTTTAAGGTCGCGGTCAACGCCTGTTCTCGCCGAGAGCGGGTGTGCGGTGAAACCAATTAAGGGGAACCCAAAGAATGAGTTCTGGCAATATCGTGCAAATCATCGGCGCGGTGGTGGATGTCGAGTTCCCACGCGGGTCGGTGCCTAAAATTTATGATGCGCTGCGCATTGATGAAAATGGCCTGACGCTGGAAGTGCAGCAGCAGTTGGGCGACGGCGTGGTGCGCACCATCGCGATGGGATCGTCCGAAGGACTGAAACGTAACATGCAGGTCAGTGACACCCATGCGCCGATTTCGGTGCCGGTGGGTACAGCGACCCTGGGCCGGATCATGAACGTGCTGGGCGAGCCGATTGACCACAAGGGGCCGGTGCAAGCCGAAACCCTGCGCGGCATCCACCAGCCAGCCCCAGCCTTCGAGGATCAGTCCGGCGCCACCGAACTGCTGGAAACTGGGATCAAGGTGATTGACCTGCTCTGTCCGTTCGCCAAGGGCGGCAAGGTCGGTCTGTTTGGCGGCGCGGGCGTCGGCAAAACCGTCAACATGATGGAGCTGATCCGCAACATTGCTATCGAGCATTCCGGTTACTCGGTGTTCGCTGGCGTGGGCGAGCGCACCCGCGAAGGCAACGACTTCTATCACGAGATGAAAGATTCGAACGTGCTGGACAAGGTGGCGCTGGTCTACGGCCAGATGAATGAGCCGCCGGGCAACCGCCTGCGGGTTGCCCTCACCGGTCTGAGCATCGCTGAGAATTTCCGTGATGAAGGCCGCGACGTGCTGCTGTTCATTGACAACATTTATCGCTACACCCTGGCGGGCACCGAATGTTCGGCGCTGCTCGGGCGGATGCCATCCGCTGTGGGCTATCAGCCGACCCTGGCTGAGGAAATGGGCGTGTTGCAGGAGCGGATCACGTCCACCAAAACCGGTTCGATCACCTCGATCCAGGCGGTGTATGTGCCGGCTGACGACTTGACTGACCCATCGCCGGCCACCACGTTTGCGCACTTGGACGCAACAGTCGTGTTGTCGCGCCAAATCGCAGAACTGGGCATTTATCCGGCAGTTGACCCGCTGGATTCCACTTCCCGCCAGTTGGACCCGCTGGTGGTCGGCCAGGATCATTACGACACCGCCCGCTCGGTGCAAAGCACCTTGCAGCGGTACAAGGAATTGAAGGACATCATCGCCATTCTGGGCATGGATGAATTGTCCGAGGAAGACAAGCTGGTGGTGGCGCGGGCGCGCAAGATTCAGCGATTCCTGTCGCAACCGTTCTTTGTCGCTGAAGTGTTCACCGGGTCCCCCGGCAAATATGTGGCGCTCAAGGACACCATCGCCGCATTCAAGGGCATCGTGGCCGGCGAGTATGATCATCTGCCTGAACAGGCGTTCTACATGGTCGGCTCGATTGATGAGGCCGTGGAAAAGGCCAGCAAGCTGTAATCGGGTTGCGGTTCTGCCTGGAAAAATCCTTGCCTCAGAACCGTGATCCATTCGCAACCGATAAGAGGGACGAATCATGGCCATGACCTTGCATGTCGACATCGTCAGTGCGGAAAAGGAGCTATTCTCCGGCCCCGTCGAGATGGTGGTCGCGCCGGGTGAACTGGGCGAGCTGGGCATCCTGCCCCGTCACAGTCAATTGCTGACTCGCCTCAAGCCGGGGCAGGTCCGGCTCAAACTGCTGGGTGGCGAAGAACAGCTCTTCTATGTGTCGGGTGGATTACTGGAAGTCCAGCCGCATGTCGTCACAATCCTGTCCGACACCGCAGAGCGGGCCAGAGATTTGGACGAAGCGGCTGCGCAAACCGCCAAGCAGCATGCTGAGAAAGTGATTGCTCACAGCCAGAGTGAGTTTGAGTTCGCCAGAGCTAAAGCCGAACTGGCCGAAGCCATCGCGCAATTGCAAACTATTGAGAAGATGCGCAAGTTGCGCAAGTCGTAAGTGCAGTGATGTAGAAGTGCAGTGAAGTGAAGTAAATCTTAAATATAATAACAATAATTATCTTGACCCCCCCGCTTAGGCCGTGACTCGTTCACGGCCTTTTTGTTTTTGGCTGGTTAATGCAATCCTCTGGGAGCGGCATGCAACACCTCATACAAGCGCAGCGTCTTGTCCAGCATGGATTGCAGCGGAAAACCGGTTCTGGCGAAACCAGCGGCGCTGTCGCCAGCAACTGGCTGACCCGCACGGTCAATGCGTCCAGATCGCCGAATGGCGTCAGACCGGCGGGATAGATCCGCGCCAGAATCTCACCCACGCCGCCATGTGCATAACCCACTACCGGCGTCCCCAGACTCAGCGCCTCCAGTACGGTGCGCCCGAACGATTCAGGTTGGGCTGAAAGCGATAGCACCAGTGTGGACACCGCGTAAATTTCCCGCATATCGCTACGGTGGCCGGTAAACAGAATCGCCTCTCTCAATCCTCTGGCTTCCACCTTGCGTCGTAATTCATCGGCATAACGTTGACGGCGTGGCTCCACTCCGCCGACGATCACGCCATGCATTTCCATTCCTCGCGTCCGCAATCGCGCAATGAGTTCAATAAAATCCTCATGGCCTTTCAGGCGGCTTAATCGTCCTGGCAGTGTCAACAGTGGCGCATTTTGGAATTGCGGATAGCGCCGCTGCCAATCCGACAGCCATTCAGCAGCCGGTTGATAGCGATACGGAAACGCGGTCGGGTCTACGCCGCGCTGAATCACTTCAATTCGCGCATCGGGTAATTCGGGATAATGACGCTGTAAATACTCGCGCACCGTTTCGGACACCGCGATCACCCGCTCGCCGCTGGTCATGATCGCGCTGTAGCGGGATACTGAATACAGGCCGTGAACCGTGGTGACCCAGCGCGGGCGAGTGGCCGGATTCATCCCCCGCCACGCCAGCCAGCCGACCCATGCCGGGATGCGGGAACGGGCGTGCAGAATGTCAATGCGCTGTTCGGTGAGCCAGCGCCGCAGCGGCCAAATCCAGCGCAGCGTGAAGGGCGATTTAGCGCCCAGCGGCCAGGTCAGATGTTCGCTGCCTTCAGCGACCAGTTCCGGGACCAGCCGACCTCCGGCGGATATGACCACGGAGCGATGGCCGCGCCGCACCAGTTCCCGCGCTATTTCCAGCGTTCCACGCTCTACGCCGCCGCCATTCAGAGCTGGCAGCAATTGCGCCACGCTCAGGCGAACCATCGTTCAATGATCCAGTGGGCACAACGATTCGCTTCGTTGAATGTTCCAGGCGGGCGCTGCAATGATGATATTTGGCGCCCATCAGCGAATGCCGTGAGCCAGCCTGCCAGAATCAGACGATCCAGCCCGCGGCTGATGCGGCTGGGGCGTAGTTGCGGCACCGCCAGTACGCCTACTTTAGCGCCAGCGGTCAAGGCTTCGTAGATCATGGAAACGCTGTCAGCGGTGACCCAGACCTGCCCTGCCCGCGCTAACTGGGCGGGCAACCATTCCGGGCCAGTTTTCGCCACCGGAACTATGGTCAATCCGGGACAGGAATGGCTGGATAAAGTCTCCAGAAAGCTGGGCGGGGTGCGGCGCGAGGTGGTCAGCGCCCAATGGACTACAGGATCGGCGGCGACAATCACGGCGATTTGTTGGCATATTGCGGCGTCATTCCAGGAAAAATGCGCAGAAGGGCCGCCAATCAGCAGCAGGCCCTGGTCAGATTCCAGCGACGCGGAAGGAAGAATCCGGTTCAGCGCGCCACGGGTAGCCAGCACATTTGGGCGCAGCGGCGGCGCGTCATGCTCCGGGATCAGGCAGAGATCAAACAGGCGCAACGGCAGACTGGGACGCATCAGCACCACCGCTTTGCCACCCCGCGCCCGCCGCGCCGCCAGCATGGAAAGGTGAGTGCGATGGCCCGCGCCTAACAGCACATCGGGCGCGGGTTGCTGATTCATAAAGGGCAAATAACCAGAAACCAAACCGGCCAGGGCAGTCACCATCGGGAAGGGATTCAGAGTCACCACTTCAACCGGGCGCAAACCAGCCAGAGCTTCGACTAATCCCCGGCTCTGGTTGTCATGACCGGCCTTGCCATCATTGAAGCGCCAGATGATCAGCGGCTTCATTGGCGAAAACACCGACGGCCAAGCCATTGATCAATTAATCAAAATATACTCAGCCCCGCAGTAGGGACACTTGGCCTTGCCGGTGGTCTCGATAGGCAAATAAACCTTGGGATGGGAACACCACAACGCCATGCCAGGCATCGGACAGGACAGCGGCAGATCATCGCGGCTGACTTCATAGCGATTCTGGGCATTGGGCATGATAAGCGCGGGAGCAGCGGCGGCAGCCATGAAACAAGTCTCCTGATGAGGGTTGATTCAGTTCAGTTCAATTCAACAATGATTGGTTTCAGAGTTGCGTCAGCCATTCGGGATACTGTTCGCGGCGGCCATGCACCTGATCAAAGTACATTGCCTGTAACTGCTGAGTGATTGGACCGCGCCGCCCGGAGCCAATGGCGCGGCCGTCCAGCTCGCGGATCGGCGTCACTTCGGCGGCGGTGCCGGTGAAAAACGCCTCATCGGCAATGTACACCTCGTCGCGGGTGATGCGCTTTTCCTTCACCGTCAGGCCCAGATCGGCGGCGAAGCACATGATGGTGTCGCGAGTGATGCCTTCCAGCGCCGAAGTCAGATCAGGCGTGTAAATCACCCCGTCGCGGATGATGAAGATGTTTTCGCCGCTGCCTTCAGCGACATAGCCTTCGGTATCCAGCAACAGCGCCTCGTCGTAGCCGTCGCGCAGGGCGTCCTGCAAGGCCATCATCGAATTCATGTAGTTGCCATTCGCCTTGGCCTTGCACATGGTGACGTTGACATGGTGGCGGCTGAACGAGGAGGTTCGGATGCGAATGCCGCGCTCCAGATTTTCTGCGCCAAGGTACGCGCCCCATTCCCAGGCGGCGACGATGACGTGAACCTTGAGATTGTCGGCGCGCAGCCCCATCCCTTCGGAGCCATAAAAGCACATCGGGCGCAGGTAGGCGCTGGCGAGATGATTGGCGCTGACCGCCAGCCGACACGCCTGATTAATTTCATCCTTGCTGTACGGCATCGGCATCCCAACGATGTGGGCGGAACGGAACAGCCGGTCGGTATGGGCCTGAAGCCGGAAAATGGCTGCGCCCCGGTCGGTAGCGTAAGCGCGAACGCCTTCGAAAACGCCCATGCCGTAGTGCAAGGTGTGGGTCAGGACATGGGTGTTGGCTTCGCGCCAAGGCGTTAATTCGCCGTCATACCAGATCAGACCATCACGGTCGGCCATCGACATTGCGGAATCTCCTCATTATGGTTTTGCAATGGCTTCATCGCTTTTCATCCAGCGCCGCCACGCTTGAAGCACACTGTTACGCTCAGCGTGCGCCAGGTGCGCCGGAATTTGCGCCGGTTGCTGTTGCAGAGTGAGCTGGTGGATGCGGCGGCGCAAGCCCCGATAGGCATGGCGCAAGCGGGCGGCATCGGCTATGGACAGCACCCTGAAGCGTTCCAGCCCGTCAATCTGCCGGATATTATCGGTATAAATCAATAAATCCGGGTAGCGATGAGCATTTGCCAGGATTTGGTATTGCACCATAAATTCAATATCGGCGATACCACCCGACCCCTGCTTAAGATCGAAGGTTTCGGCGGTGCTGGCGTCCAGTTCGGCGCGCATCCGTTCGCGCATGGCGCAGACTTCCTGCCGCAACGCCGCCGGATCGCGCTGGCGTTGCAACACCTCGCGGCGAATAGTCTGGAACCGCTCGGCCAGCGTCGCCGGTCCGGCCACCATCCGCGCCCGCGCCAACGCCTGATGCTCCCAGGTCCACGCCTGATTGCGCTGATATTCGGCGAAAGCGTCAAAGGAGCTGACCAGCAATCCGGCCCGCCCACTCGGTCGTAACCGGGTGTCCACTTCGTACAAATCGCCCGCGCCGGTGCGGGTAGTCAGCCAGTAAATGATTCGCTGCACCAGCTTGGCGAAGAAGGTGGCGTTATCAATCCGGCGCGGCCCGGTTGTTACCTGCTGTTCCCCGGCGCTGTCATGCAGAAACACCAAATCCAGATCGGAACCGTAATTCAGCTCAATTCCACCCAGCTTGCCGTAGGCGATCATGGCGAAGTCGGCTTCGCGTGAGGCTCCATCCGCAACGCAACGCGGCGATCCAAACCGGGGCAACAGATCGGCCCTGGCCAGTTCCAGTACTTTGCGCAGCAGGGTTTCCGCGATCCCGGTGAGATGATCGCTGACGATCATCAGCGGCATCGCGCCGCTGACATCAGCGGCGGCCACCCGCAACACCTGGGTCTGTTTGAAATAGCGCAAGGCGTTCAGCATTTCTTCGGCGTCATTGACCGGCGTTCGCGCCAGTTGCCGATCCAGCTCTGCCTCCAACTGCTGGCGATCCAGTGGGGCGTACAGAGCCGCCGGATTCAGCAGATCGTCCAGCAGCAGCGGAAACCGGGCCAGATGGGCGCTGATCCAGCCGCTGGCCGCGCACAGCTTGACCAGATGGGCCAAGGTCTGCGGATGGTCAGCCAGCAGCGCCAGATAGACCGAGCGGCGGGCGACGGCTTCCAGCAGATTGATGACCCGATCCAGGGTCGCTGCCGGTTGGGGCGCGGCAGCCACCGCCCGTAACACCGGCGGTAGCAGCGCATCCAGCCGCTCGCGGCCCTGCGGCTCCATCGTCCGATAGCTGAAGCCCTGTTTCAGCGCCCGCAACCGGTTCCAGGCCCGCGCTGGTTCCTCAAAACCGCATTCAGCCAATACTGGCAATGCCGATTCTTCCGCCAGATCACTCTGCCATAACCCGGCCAGCAGATTGCGGTCTGCTGCGCTATCTGTCGCCGCGCCGCCGAACACCTGAGCGAATTGCTGGCTCACGGCGGTCAGATGCCGGGTCAAATCCAGATGGAATGCGGCCCAGTCGGGATACTGCATGGCGAACGCCAGCCGCAGCTTGGCCGTGGCGGTTTCCGGCAAAACGTGCGTCTGCTGATCCGCCCACGCCTGCAAGCGGTTTTCCACCCGGCGCAGAAATTCATAGGCCAGCTTGAGTTCGTTCACCGCGACCGGCGGCAAGCGTCCGCTGAGCGCCAGATGATCCAGCACCCGCATAATGCTGCGCTCCCGCAACGCCGGATCGCGTCCGCCGTAAACCAACTGGAACGCCTGACCGATGAACTCGATCTCTCGGATGCCGCCCGGCCCTAATTTGATATTGCGCTGCATACCCTTGCGGGCGACTTCCTGAGCAATGAGCGCCTTCATTCCGCGCAGCGCCTCGAACGCGCCGTAATCCAGATAGCGGCGATAGATGAAAGGACGCAATTCCTGTAACAACCGCTCGCCCGCTGCCCGATCACCGGCGATGCAACGGGCTTTAATCAGGGCGTAGCGTTCCCAGTCGCGGCCGTGATTCTGGTAATAGTCCTCAAAAGCGGCGAAGGAAATCGCCAGCGGCCCGGCCTCGCCAAATGGCCGCAGGCGCATGTCCACCCGGAATACGAAACCGTCGGCGGTCGGTTCGGCCAGGGTTTTAATGAGGCGTTGGCCGAGGCGGCGGAAAAATTCTTCGTTGCTGATGGCTTTGGCCCCGTCGGTCTGGCCGTGGCGCGGGTAGGCAAAGATCAGGTCAATGTCGGAGGAGAAGTTGAGTTCGCGCCCGCCCAGCTTGCCCATGCCGAGTACGACCAGCCGTTGCGGTTGGCCTTCGACGTCCCGCGGCGTCCCGAAACGCCGAATTTGCCAGTCATGCAGCCGATCCAGCGCCGCGTTGACCGCGCTATCCGCCACATCGGACAGGTCGGTTAGCGTTTCCTCAAGCTTGGCCAGTCCCGCCAGATCGCGCCAGGCGATGCGCACCATTTCGCGGCGGCGGAACCGGCGCAAGCCGACGGCTAAAGTTGCTTCGTCAGTCGCTTCGGCCAACTGCTGATGTAACCGTTGCGAATAATCGTCCGCCGCATAGCGCCGATCCAAATCGCCACTGGACTGCAAGTCCGTCAGCAGCGCCGGATCGCGAATGCAGGCGCGGGCTACAAACTCGCTGCCCGCCCACACCGTGACTAATGTTTCCAGCAGCGCACCGCCGGGAAGGGTGAAAGTGGCGGGCGCAGCGGCGATAAAAGCGTCCCAACACGGGGAAACCGGCTGTCGCAGCGGTTCTGGCAGCCGGTTCAGCATCGCGGAGAACTCGCTCACCGCCGCCGGGCCTCATCAGTCACTTAAATTACTTAAATTACTGCTGGGCTGGCGCAGCAGGGGCCGGAGCCTCGCCATCCGGTTCCAGCGGAATGTCCAGCGTACTGGCGTCTTCGCCGGGGCTGGCGGCGGTAGCGGACGGCAGCGGAATGTCCTGACCATTGACCGACAGCTTGCCGTTTTCAAACCGCACCGCTGACTGGTATTGATCGCCGACCAGCCGGATAAAACCGGCGGCTGTCATCCCCTGGAGCTGTTGCAACGCTTGATCTTCGCCTATCTTTTCAGCTCGGTTTCCAGCAGCGCCTTGGATACCGTCATATCGGCCAGCCCTTTTTCCAGCGCCGCCAAGAATCCCATTGGATTTTGCATCGCGCTCATCACGTCAAAATCCTGAAAATTCAACACCAGCTTGCCTTGCCATTCACCTTCAGCCAGCTTGGCCTGGGTTTCGAGCAGGTATTCCGGCTTGCCTTGCAGTAAGGCTTTGACCAGATTGAGCAACTCGTCCAACGCCTGAGGATTTTCCAGTGCGCCGGGCAATTTCTGCTGCCACTGTTGCAATTTCCCTATGGTAGCGCCGTCGAGATTGCGCAACGCCATCCGCAAACTGCCGGAACCACTGCGTCCATTCACCGTGATCTGGTCGGCCTTGATCACCGCTTCGCCAGACACTTGTTTGGGGTCTTGCGGATTCAGTGCGCCAATGCCGGTCATGGTCAGATTGGTGGCGACGAAGAGCGCGGCGGCTTGTTCCTGAACGCGCACTTCACCGATTTTGAAGCTGGATTCGCCCAGCATGAGATCGAAATCGCCCTTGCGCTGATTCAGATCGACAGAGAGATTGCTGAGCTTAACTTGGGTGTTGCCATCAGCGGCGGCTTTGCCATCCATTTCCAGACTGACCACCGCCATTTTGCCCCGCACCGCAGTGGCTTTCGGTGCGACCTGAAACTGACCCTGCAAGCCGGAAAACTTCAGATTCTGCAAATCCCCGACATTACTGACCGTCAGTGGCGGCATGACGATCCGGGTATCGCTGGCCCCATCAAAGCCGACCTGCGAAATGGCGACCAGCGGTTCCTGGCCGCTGTACTGTTTGCTCAATTCGCGAGTCCATGCGCTGCTTTCCGGGTCCAGCGTGGCGCGAATCACCGCCCCGCCCCAGTTCATTGGAAGGTTCGGTACATTCCGTCCGGCCAGCGGCAGCGGACCGTGATAGATATCCTGCCGGATGGAGAACGAGGGATCGGCTTCTTTCAATTCGCCGCTGTCGGGCAACACCAATTGCACGCGGGTCACGGAATGCGACGCGAATAAACCCCGCTCGTAACGGACAGTGGTCAATTTGACGTTAGGGTTTTTCGAGCCTTCGGCCAGCGCATCCTGATACCAGCGCTCGGCCTGCGTCCCCGACCAGTACGCCGCGCCGGTATAACCTGCCGCCAGTACTGCGATGACGATTGCTCCACTCACCAGCTTGTTCATGTTTGCTGTTCTCCAGGGTTTGGACGGGCGGCATTATTTCATAAAGTGTCCTACCATTCATGACGTTGCCTCCAGCATTCATAGGGGTATTTTGCCTTTCCCAAATCGTTGTTCTTCTTCCGAACTGTTAAAACCATGACTAACCAATCCAATCCTCAAGATCCCAAACCGCCTGGGCTGTTGCAAATTATCTTTAGCGTACTCGCCGCCTTTTTAGGGGTGCAAAGCGAGCGCAATCGCGAGCGGGACTTTCAGCACGGCAAATCCACTCACTACATCGTGGTGGGATTGATCATGACACTGTTGCTGATTGTCGCGCTGGTGGGGCTGGTCAAGCTGGTATTGCACTCAGCCGGGGTTTAACACCCAAGGGCGCATTGGATTCTCAGATGCGCCCTTGGCAACTTTAGTCACCCAGTTGGCGAATCCGGCGCGGATATTTTCGTGGTTGGTAGCGATCCTGGCCCTGTTTGGGCGCTATCTGACCTTCACCGTCACCCCAATTTCCTGTCTTGAAAACGATTCAGGCGTTCATTCAGCTTGACTGATTTTAGCCAGGATCGAAGCGCGTTTTAAAAATGAAACGTCCCATTTTCAAAATTGCAAAATTCTCCCGTCTTTCGCCGCCGCCTATTAGCTTGATCGCGGTGCTGACGGTTTGGTTTATTTAATATAACTAATTGAAAAATAAATTATTAATCTTTTAATCCCGCTAGAGGCCGCACCTGTCGATGATCTCTTGGTAAGCTGGATCGATGTTTGCTTATAAAAAATCACAAATTCAAGAATAATTTGTAAGTTTATTTGGCAAACCGCAGTGGTTTCGCCATAGATCAATCAACCTACCTCAAATTAGGAGATCAGCATGATTCCAGCTCCATTCTATGAACTGCTTCCTTATATTTATGTGCTGGTGGGCGCGTTAGCCACATTTGGAATTGAGGCCATCCTTGGAAAAATCTGTGGAGTGCTAATGATCACCGCCGGTGTAGTCATTTACAAAGCCCGCAGCGACTACCGCAATCGTAAGCCTCTTTCTACAAAAGCGCCAAGAGCAAGAGCGCGTGGCGATTCGCACCGCCCCAGCGAGATCAGCCGCAGAAATACCGGGGACCCGGTGAGTCAACGCTTGCCCGCTACCGGGAACAGCCGCAGAAATACCGGGGACCCGGTGAGTCAAGTCCGGTTGCCATCCTCGTCGGAGCCGGATTTCACCGCTCCGACTGCTTCCCGCTACATGATCCCGACGCCGATTTATGAACTGCTGCCATTTATTTATGCCGTCGCGGGCGTACTGGCGGTGGTGGGCATTGAGGAGATTCCAGGAAAGATTTGCGGGGCGCTGCTGTTGATTGCCAGCATCGTGATTTATCAGGCCCGATGGCGTTACCGCTATCGCAAAATCCGGCCCGAAGATGTGGCGCCGCAGAGTGAAAGCAGCCAGAAAAACCGTGATAACTCCCTGCGCCAGCCCCGAATCAAACTGCAACAGTATTTCGAGCAAGGCGCGGCCTGCGAAGAATCCGGCGATTATCAACAGGCGCTGGAATGGTATGCCAAGGCCGCCGCCCAGGATTTTGCCCCTGCTCAGGTGAATCTGGGTGCGCTCTATGCGGAAGGTCAGGGAGTTCAACAGAATTTTCAGGAGGCGATGCAGTGGTATCAAAAAGCCGCCGATCAAGGTTATGCGCCCGCTCAATTCAATCTGGGGATTATGTGTATTCTGGATCAGGGCAATTTAACCAAGGATTACTTCATGGCCTATATCTGGTTTTCCCGCGCCGCCCTGCAGGCGATGAAGACGCCGGACGGGCCAGGGAAGAAGTCAAGGGGCAGTTAACCGCCAATCAACTGATCCAGGCCGAACAGGTATTAGCGGGATCCAAACCGGTTAGCCTGAATTCCGCCGCGCCCGCCCGCGTTTGAGATGCACCAGCAGCAGCGAAAGCGTCGCCGGAGTCACGCCGGGAACCCGGCTGGCCTGGCCCAGAGTGTGGGGCCGATGGCGGTTCAGCTTTTCCCGCGCCTCCTGCGACAGGCCATGAACCTCGGCGTAATTCAGATCGGGCGGCAACGCCTGTTGTTCGTGGCGGCGCTGGCGGGCGATGTCGGCGTGCTGGCGTTCAATATAACCCGCATATTTGGCCTGAATTTCCACCTGCTCGGCGACTCGCGGATCAGCGGCGCCCGGCCCGACCCCGGGCAGGCTCATCAGTCCGGCATAGTCCACTTCGGGCCGCCGCAGCAAGTCCAGCGCCCGGCTTTCGTGGGCCAGCGGCCCCTGTAATACCCGCTCAAATGTCGGCCTCGCTCACCTGCGCGGGCCGCACCCAAGGTCTCTTTCAAAGCGCTGACTTTCCCGCTCAATGGCTTCGCGCTGAGTCTCGAACGCCTGCCAGCGCCGATCATCCACCACGCCCAGGCGTCGCCCGATTTCGGTCAGCCGCAAGTCGGCGTTGTCCTCGCGCAGCAACAGGCGATGCTCGGCGCGGCTGGTGAACATTCGGTACGGTTCAGTCGCGCCGCAGGTAATCAGGTCGTCCACCAGTACGCCCAGATACGCCTCGTCGCGGCCCGGATGCCACGGCGCTTCGCCTTTTACCCACAAGCCGGCATTGATTCCCGCCAACAGCCCTTGCGCCCCGGCTTCTTCGTAACCGGTGGTGCCATTGATTTGGCCGGCGAAAAACAAACCCTGAATCTGGCGGGTTTGCAGCGAATAGTGCAAATCACGCGGATCAAAAAAGTCGTATTCAATCGCATAACCGGGCCGGGTGATATGAACATTTTCCAGACCGCGCATGGAGCGCACCAGCGCAAATTGCACATCAAAGGGCAGACTGGTGGAAATGCCGTTGGGATAAACCTCGTGGGTGTTTAAGCCTTCCGGCTCCAGAAAAATCTGGTGCGAGTCCTTATCGGCAAAGCGATGAATCTTGTCCTCAATCGACGGGCAATAACGCGGCCCGACGCCCTGAATCACCCCGGCAAACAGCGGCGAGCGATCCAGTCCGCCGCGAATCAGATCGTGAGTGTGAAGGCTGGTGTGGGTAATCCAGCACGACACCTGCCGGGGATGTTCGGTTACAGAACCCAAATAGGAAAAGACTGGACAGGGATCGTCGCCGGGCTGTTCGGTTAATTGCGAATAGTCAATGCTGCGGCCATCCAGCCGGGGCGGCGTGCCGGTCTTCAACCGTCCGACCGCAACGGCAACTCCCGCAACCGCGCCGCCAGCGCATTGGCCGGCGGATCACCGGCCCGCCCGCCTTCGTAGTTGTCCATGCCGACGTGCATCAGCCCGGCCAGAAAAGTGCCCGCCGTCAGCACCACCGCGCCCGCGCTGAACCGAATCCCGGTCTGGGTAACCACGCCGGTCACTCGTTCGCCCTCAACGATGAGATCGGTCGCGGCCTGTTGAAACACCTGCAAATTTGGCTGATTCTCGATCAGCGCGCGCACCGCCGCTTTGTAAAGAGCGCGGTCGGCCTGACAGCGGGTGGCGCGCACCGCTGGCCCTTTGCGGCTGTTAAGAATGCGGAACTGAATTCCGGCGCGGTCGGCGGCCTGAGCCATGATCCCCCCCAGCGCGTCAATTTCCTTGACCAGATGACCCTTGCCGATGCCGCCGATGGCCGGGTTGCAACTCATCGCGCCCACGGTTTCGATGGTGTGGGTCAACAACAGGGTGCGCAGTCCCATCCGCGCCGCCGCCATGCAGGCTTCAGTGCCGGCATGACCGCCGCCAATCACGATGACATCAAAGGGTTCGGGGTATTGCATGATCATCACTCCAGCAGTGGCAATTGCACGGCGTAATTGGACACCGGCAACGCCACGGTGATCACGCCCTGCTTGAACAGAAAATGGGCGAATTGCTTGTAGCGAGCCTCATCCAATGCCGCTGGTCGTCGCGCCAGACGCGGCAAGGCATCGCGCCAGACTCGGCGATTCAGTTCATCGTCCAACTCCTTATGCCGGGCGATAAACGCTTTCCACGCCTCGTCGGGATGATTGAGGATGAACAGCGTGGCCTGTTCCAGCGCAGTCACCAAGCGACGCAGGCGCGGATCGCTGAGTTGATCGCGGTTCGCTGCCAGCACCAGTTCATCATAAGGCGGGATGCCGAGTTCTTCCGGGTAGAAGGCCCGGCCCGGCTTCTTGTTTATATCCAACTGATTCAACTCGTAATTGCGGAATGCGCCAAGCACCGCGTCCACCTGCCCGGACAATAAAGCCGCAGACAGGGACAAATTAAGGTTAATCAGCGTCACGTCTTCCGGCTTGAGACCGGCCTTGGTCAGCAGAGTCTTGAGCAGCGGCTGCTCGAAACCGCCCCCCGCATGGCCGATTTTGCGGCCCTTGAGATCAGCCAGGGTTTTGATCGGCCCATTTTTCAGCACTATCAATGAATCAAGCGGCGTCGCCACCAGCGTGGCGATGCGTTTGATGGGCAACCCGGCGTTGACGTGAATATGCAGTTGCGGCTGATTGGTGACCGCCAGATTAACGGCGCCCGCTGCGGCCTGTTTGGGTGGATCAGTGGGATTTGTCGGCGTTTGCAGTTCAACCGCCAAATCCTGGGCGGCGAAAAAGCCTTTCTCCTGTGCCACCACCAGCGCCGCATGATTGGGATTGACGAACCGATCCAGCATGACCGTTAACTTCTTCGGGTCAGCGGCAGCCGGTTTCTCCTGGGCCACAGTGTCAGGCATCCATCCGAACAGACTGAATAACAGCAGAAAAGCCGACGCTATCTTCGGCATGGTTTTGACTTCCGTTGAGTTGATTTCAGAGGTTTTTGGATGAGTGGCAGGTTGATTCTAAGGCCATCTTATCAGGACTTTCTCTCCCTCCGTTCGCCCTGAGCCTGTCGAAGGGTATTCATTGGTAAAAAGAGGGACTCGACAGGTTTACTCCGAACGGTTTTTGAACCCGAAGCGAAAGTCCTGCTTATTTAAGTTGTTGACGTGGAACCGGCTTCCAACCTGCAGTCAACGGGCGGGATGCTCGTTCTACAACTCGTAGGATGGCTATATCAGCCCCGATGCCGGTCTTTAAGCCGCCGGTAGTTCTGGGCTGAATACTCCAGAAATTCCAGTTCTTTCTCATTCAGCCGCCGCACGGGTTTAACCGGACTGCCAACATACAGATAACCGCTTTCCAGCACCTTGCCGGACGGCACCACGCTGCCCGCGCCAATGGTGACCCGGGTTTGCACCACGGCTTTATCCATCACAATCGCGCCCATGCCGATCAGGCAATAATCTTCAATCGTGCAGGCATGAAGAATCACCTTATGGCCGACGGTGACATCATTGCCAATAACGGTCGGCTGGCCGCCGGGACAAAAACGGCTGTCATGGGTGACATGAATAATAGTGCCATCCTGAATGCTGCTGCGAGCGCCAATAGTAATGCGCTGAATGTCGCCGCGAATGACGCAGTACGGCCAGATTGAACTGTCCTGGCCGATTTCGACCTCGCCAATAATGACAGCGGTTTCATCAATAAAAGCGGTGGGATGAATCAGGGGGATGTGTTGCTCAAACGCACGGATCGGCATGGGTTATTCTCACAAAAGCGGAAAGAGCAGGCGTTCTTTCCTTAATAGTTTTAACAGTTGGTTTTTTTAATGACTGATTCAGCGCATGGTCACCAGTTCTTCGGCGCTGGTGGGATGAATCGCCACGGTATCGTCGAAATCGCGCTTGGTTGCGCCCATCCGGATCGCCACGGCGAAGCCTTGCAGAATTTCATCAACGCCCGCCCCAATCAGATGGCAACCGACAATTTTTCCTCGGCGCGACGCAGACCAGCTTCATCACCGTTTGTGGTTGACGCGGAGTAAAAGCGTGATACATCGGGCGAAACTGGCTCTGATAAATCCGCACCGCGTCGCCATGCCGTTGCCGCGCTTCCTCCTCGGTCAGCCCAATCGTGCCAATCGGCGGGTGGCTGAATACGACGCTGGCGATATTTTCATAGGGCAGCCGTCGGTCCGGCTGGTTGCCGAACAGCCGGTCGGCCAGGCGGCGACCAGCAGCAATCGCCACTGGCGTCAGATGGAAATGTTCGGTCACGTCGCCAATGGCGTAAATGCCTGCGACCGCAGTGTTTTGATAGGGATCAGTCGCCAGCGCGCCGCCGGGCAGCGGGGTCAGACCCGCCGCCGCCAGATTCAGCGTATCCGTGTTCGGAACGCGGCCAATCGCCCACAACAGGGTATCCGCAGGCAACAGGCTGATCGCGCCCTCGCAATGCACATTCAGTGCGCCGCTGGCCAGCCGAGCCACGGCCCGCACCTGGGTGCGGGTCTGGACGATGATCCCGTCCTCGCGCAGCCGTTCCATCAACTGTTCGCGCAGCATGACGTCGAATGGCCGTAACACCTGATCGCCGCGCACCAGCAGGGTCACTTCAGCGCCGAGCGTGTGCAGCATCCCGGCCAGTTCGACCGCAATATAGCCGCTGCCGACAATGGCGACCCGGGGCGGACAGTGATTCAGCGCAAAAAAGCCGTCGGAGGTGATGCCAAATTCCGCGCCGGGCACTGAAGGAATCAGCGGGCGGCCGCCTGTGGCGATCACGATGTGGTCGGCGTGGTAATGCTCGCCGTTCACTTCTACAGTTTGCGCGGTTACGAACCGGGCCAGGCCGCGCACCAGAGTGACGCCCGCTTTAGCCAGATAGCCCAGATACCATTCGTTGATATTGCGCACAAAATGGTCTCGGGCGGTCTTCAATTTCTGCCAGTCGAAGTCGAAATAGTCCAGCCGGAACCCGTAACCGGGGGCGTCGTCCAGACTGTGCGCCAGATTGGCGGCGTACCACATGACTTTCTTGGGCACGCAACCGACGTTGACACAGGTGCCACCGAGCCGGTCGGCTTCGACCAGTAGACAACGGGCGCCATAACCGGCCGCCCGTTCCGCCGCCGACAGACCGCCGCTGCCGCCGCCGATGACAATCAGATCGTAATGCTGGGCCATGCACGTCCTCCAGAGTCATTGCCCGATGTCCGTGTGGGAATCGGCGCATTTTGCTTTGTGGTTACTATAGCGTCTACCCGGCAGCCTTGCCTGTCCGGGCGAGATGAATTGATGACCGATGGGAGATTATGACCATGTGGAAATGGAAATGGGTGAAACGGGTAGGCGTATTAGGGTTACTACTGGGATCGTGGGGAGTCGGCGCCAGTGAACTAAGCTGGCAGGGACCGTTGATCCAGGGCGGATTATTGATCGGGCGGGTCACGCCGGGAACGCAACTGCAACTGGATGAGCAACCACTGCCGGTCACCGCGGAGGGCGTATTCGTGATGGGTTTTAGCCGCGATGCGCCGCCCCAGACCCGGTTAACCGTGGTCTTTCCTGATGGCGTTCGCCAGCAGCGGGTGCTGGATATTGCGCAGCGTCAATACGACATTCAGCGGCTGAGCGGCTTGCCATCAGACCAGGTGACGCCGCCGCCGGAATTGCTGGAGCGGATCCGCCGCGACAACGCCAAGGTGGACGCCGCCCGCCGTCAGAACCTCCAGCAATCGTATTTTCTCAGCGGGTTCGCCTGGCCGACAACCGGGCGCATCAGCGGGGTCTACGGCAGTCAGCGCATCCTCAATGGCGAGCCGCGCCAGCCGCATTTTGGAGTAGACATTGCCGCGCCGGTTGGTGCGCCGGTGCGCGCTCCCGCCGATGGGATCGTGACCTTGGCCGAGCCGAATCTGTACTACTCTGGCGCGACCCTGATTATTGATCACGGCTTCCGGCTGAGTTCGACCCTGATGCACCTGAGCCGAATTGGCGTCAAAGTCGGGCAGCGGGTGCGCAAAGGCGAGGTGATCGCGGCGGTGGGCAAAAGCGGGCGGGTGACCGGGCCGCATCTGGACTGGCGGATGAACTGGCGCGATGCGCGGATTGATCCGGCGCTGCTGGTTCCGCCGATGCCGTGAGCGTCATGGTCAGCCACAGTCAAGTAACATGGATAAACAGGGTTTTTACTTCCGGCCTTTATCGTGTTCATCCTGTCCATCCATGCTCAATATCCCGGTTCCCTGACGCTTCAGGCGGTTGCCCGCTATTGTTGAATGGACTGCGAGATCAGCCTGAATCAGGCGCTCAACAGCGTCCTGATTTCATCCACCGACAGCACCTTGCCGACGCTGCGGATTTCGCCATTCACCGCCAGCGCCGGTGTGGTCATCACCCCGGCGTCAATAATGGCGTTCATGTCGGTGACTTTCTCCATCTGGTATTCCAGACCCAAGGCTTGCGCGGCGGCTTCCGCATGTTGGCCGAGAGTTTTACATTTTGCGCAACCACTGCCCAGAATTTGCAATTTCATCATGACTTTCACTCCTCATCAGGGATAGAACAGACCGAACGCCCAGCCGGTGAAGGTCGCCATGACCACCACTAGCCCACAATACACCGCTGTTTTCTGCGTACCGAGAATGCCGCGAATCACCAGCATATTCGGCAACGACAGCGCCGGACCCGCCAGCAGCAAAGCCAACGCCGGGCCTTTGCCCATGCCCGCGCCGATCAAACCCTGCACAATCGGCACTTCGGTCAATGTGGCGAAATACATGAACGCTCCGGCCAGCGCTGATAGAAAATTGGCCGACAGCGAATTGCCGCCGACGGCCACGCTGACCCATTCAGACGGGATAACGCCCTCGTGACCCGGCCGACCGAGCAGAAATCCCGCCAGCAAAACTCCACCCAGCAGCAACGGCATGATCAGCTTGGCGAATCCCCAAGTCTGACTTAGCCACTCCTCGCCATCGCCCGGTTGCAGTGCAGCGGTCAGCGTTAACCCGATCAGTCCGGCGCTAAACGCCAGTTCGGGATGTTGCGGAACGAAACCAGCCAGAGCGGCAATCACTACGGCGGTCGCCGCCAGCGGTCGCCAGCGCCAACGCCAGCGCCACACCAGTAACCCGGCCAGACCCGCGCCCGCCACGGCGGTCAGCGGCCATTTCCAGGCAAAGATCGTGTGCCAGACCGGCGCTGTCCGCGGCGCTGACCGGCGCCCAGTTCGCCAACACCAGCACTGCAATCATCAGCGCGAAAAACGCCGCCGTATCGCTCAGGGGAAGCCCTTCAGCCGCGCCCAGCATAAATCCTTTCTGATTCGCGGCCCGCGTCTGTTCTTCATCCCGATATAGCCAGTGCATGATCAAACCAATCACCAGCGCGAAGAGGATCGCGCCCACCGCCCGCGCCAAACCTAATTCAAAGCCCAGAATCTTGGCGGTCAGGATGATCGCCAGCACGTTGATCGCCGGACCGGAATAGAGAAACGCAATCGCCGGTCCCAGACCCGCGCCGCGCCGGTAAATCCCGCCGAACAACGGCAACACCGTGCAGGAACACACCGCCAGAATCGAACCGGATACCGAAGCGACGCCGTAAGCGGTCATCTTGCGGGCGGCGGGACCCAGATACTTCATCACCGCGTCCTGGCTGATAAACACCGCAACCGCCCCGGCGATAAAAAAGGCCGGAACCAGGCACAGCATCACATGCTCGCGGGCGTACCCCGTTCAACAGCGCCAGCCCTTCCAGAATGGCGTTGTCGAAGCGCGCCGTCCCCACCGGCATGAAGAACGCCAGCAGGAAGACGGCGATGATGCCACCCAGCCATTTGAGTTCGGTCGGATGGTCACTGATCGCAGCGCGGAGCCGATTCACTGCATCAGTGAAGGCAGGGTGTGGGACAGGAGTAGATACAGTGGTCATGGCTAAATCCCTCGCTCAGGCTGCGCAGCGGCGTTGCGGACGGCCGGGCATACTCGCCAGCGCGGTTCGGTCGGCGCAGAACGGAGCTTGTTCGACTAGCGCTCGGTAGGAAGTTTTCAACACCTCTTTCATCCACGTCGGCAGGTCAGGATGCAGGCGGTAGTAAATCCACTGAGCCTCACGGCGGTCGAGAATAAAACCGGCGGTGCGCAGCGCCGCCAGATGGCGCGAGATTTTGGGCTGGCTCTCACCTAGGGCATGGGCCATCTCGCAGACGCAGACTTCCTCTTCCGCCACCATCAGCATCAGGCAGCGCAGCCGGGTGGCGTCGGCCAAGGCTTGGAAAAAGCGATGAGCATCGGGCATAGTTATTGTAAATCCGTATATTTGCATAACCATATATAAACAACCCATCCATGATGGCAAGTACGCTGTTTCAGGGTTGGGAGAATCGGGAGCTATCGTGGACAGGCCCCCCAGCCAACGCTTGCAGCCGTTCAAGGCCGACCGGCTCTTCCGCTTGCAACGACGCCAGCGCCACCCGTTTTGCATATTGGTCGCGCACCGCCGCAACCTGCGGCCACTCCTGCGCCGCCCGCTGTTGCAGCAGCGGCGAGGTGACGCTGGCGGTGGCGAAGCTGTTGTTGATCACCCAGGCCCAGGGTTCGATCCCGGCCCGGCGCAAATCGTCCTGCAAGCGGCCGCTTCCAGCACCGGAGTGGTTTCGGCCAAGGTGACGATCAGGACTTTGGTGCGTTGGGGGTCCTGCAACTGCATCATCGGGGTGGTGAAGTGCAAGCCGCTGTTGCCCATCTGCCGGGCCATCTCGCGGTGATAAGCGCCGGTGGCGTCGAGCAGCAGCAGGGTGTGACCGGTCGGCGCGGTGTCCATCACCACAAACTTTTTACCCGCTTCGCGAATAATCCGGGAAAACGCCTGGAACACCGCGATTTCTTCGGTGCAGGGCGAACGCAAATCCTCTTCCAGCAACGCCCGGCCCTGGGCGTCGAGGTTTTTACCGGCAGTAGCCAGAACATGCTGGCGGTAGCGTTCGGTTTCCACCTCCGGATCAATGCGGCTGACGGTCAATCGATCCAGTGCGCCGTCCAGAGTCTCGGCCAGATGCGCCGCCGGATCGGAAGTAGTGAGGTGCACCGGATGCCCGCGGCCGGCCAACGCGACCGCCAGAGCGGCGGCCAGCGTGGTTTTGCCCACGCCGCCCTTGCCCATCAATAAAATCAGCCCTTGTTGATCCGCCGCCAACTCGTCAATCAGGTCAGCCAAACCGGGTAGAGGTTCAGCCTCCCCATCCCAGCCCTCCTCCACCAGCGGGGAGGGGAGCGCCTGCCTGTTCATCGCTCAGCAGACCGCGCAGCGCGTCAACCCCGACCAGGTTGAACGGTCGCAGCGCGATAGAATCAGTCGGCAGATCCTGTAAGGCTGCTGGAATCGCGGCCAGCGCCGCCTGCTCCCGTTGCCACAGCGCCGCCGCCAGTGGATCGTGAGCCGCTTCCGCTTCCGGCAACAGACCGTTGATCGCCAGATAAGGCCCAGTGAGACCCATCGCCGCCAGTTCTTCACGAGTCCGGGCCGCTTCGCGCAAGGTCGAGGCTTGGGCGCGGGCGACCAGAATCAGCCGGGTTTGCTGAGGATCCGCCAGCGCGGCAACAGCGGCTTGATACTGATGGCGCTGCTTTTCCAGTCCCGCCAGTGGCCCCAGGCAGGAGGCGTTGCCCTGGCCCGCTTCCAGAAAACCGACCCAAGCGCCGGGCAGTTGCAACAGGCGAATGGTGTGGCCGGTGGGCGCGGTATCAAACACGATATGGGCGTGATCCTTGATCAGCGCCGAATCGGTCAGCAGCGCGGTGAACTCATCGAACGCGGCAATTTCCGTGGTGCAAGCGCCCGATAATTGCTCCTCGATGCCTTTAACCACGTCTTCCGGCAACACGCCGCGCACTGGATCAACGATACGGTTGCGGTAGGCTTGTGCCGCCGCCTGTGGATCAATCTCCAGCGCCGACAGGTGCGGTACAGCGTCAATCGGCGTGATCGAGTGCCCGATGGCGACGCCGAAGACCTGACCGACGTTGGAGGCCGGATCGGTGCTGACCAGCAAGGTCGGTCGGCCTTGCGCGGCCAGAAAAACCGCCGTGGCGCACGCCAGTGAGGTCTTGCCCACCCCGCCCTTGCCGGTGAAGAACAGAAAGGTCGGCGGCTGGTCGAGAAACCGCCACGGCGGGTGGGGCTGGTGGTTCATCAGCAGCAGCTCCTTCCTTGCCGGAGGATGCTTCAGCGGTCGCGGCAGGTGGACAACAGGCGGCGCTTGACCGCTGCAAAAGAGCGGCGGTTTCCTGGCGAATAGCGGGCTTTGCCGGTAATTCGCCGACCCAGGCCGCTAGTTCATCCCGCGACGGGTAACGGCCACTGCATTGAAGGTTGCCATTCACCAGGGTCAACGGCAGGCCAGATTGCCCCAGCCGCTCCAGCGCCTCTTTCACTGTTGGGTGGTTGACAAACGCCATCGGCTCCTGCGCCAGATTGAAACGCTCGACCCGTGCGCCGTTGCGCCGAACCCAGTCCAGGTCTGCGGCAAAGCGGGCCATTTCCTGATCCACTTCCACGCCGCAAACACCGGTGCTGCAACACAGCGCCGGGTCAAAAATCTGAAGGGTGTTCATTGATGATCAATCTCCCGAAGATTACGGCAGCAACGCGCCAATACGATCCAGTTCGGATTTGAAGCGGGCGCGGTCGTTATGCAGTTCCGCCAGCGGCAGCGCGAAAAACGCCTCAATCCGGGTGCGTAACACCTGATAAGCCTGCATAAAGGCCGCTTCGATTTCCGCTTCGGAACCGGTGACATGGGCCGGATCATCCACGCCCCAATGCGTGCGCAGCACGGCCCCAGATAGGCCGGACAGGTTTCGCCCGCAGCGCTGGAACAGACCGTAATCACGATATCCGGCGTGACCGGCAGGTCATCCCAGGATTTGCTGTCAGGACTTTCGCTCCATCCGTTCGCCCTGAGCCTGTCGAAGGGCATTCATTGGTAAAAGCGGGGTTCGACAGGCTCACCCCGAACGGTTTTTGAACCCGAAGCGAAAGTCCTGGCTGTAATAGCCTTCGGTCGAGATGCCTTCACGCGCTAGCAACGCCAATGAACGCGGGTGAACCTGGCCGGTCGGATGACTCCCGGCACTGAAGGCTTTCCAACCGGGCGGCGCGAGATGATTGAAGGTGGCTTCACCCAGAATGGAGCGGCAGGAATTGCCGGTGCAGAGAAACAGGATGTTCATGATTTGACTGTTCGGTTGGGTTAGAGGGGTTTGGGTACAGTGGGAAAACGATGAAGACCTTCATCAGCCTTCGCACCATTCAGGCATGACGCCAGATTTTGATCGCGGCGATCACGAGAATTCCGGCCAACAGCGGCAATAACACGGCGCTGGGAACAATGCCGAGCAACTGTCCGCCCAGGAAGGCGCCTGCAATGGACCCGACCGCCATGACCAAGGCAAATTTGCTATTTTTGCCCAGCACAGTGAAGCTCTGGTCACGGCTGTAGCGGGCGAAGCCGGTCAGCATGGTGGGTAAACTGATCGCCAGCGACAGACTGCCTGCCAGTTTGATGTCGGTTCCAAACAGCAGCATCAGGGTTGGGATCAACAACTCTCCGCCAGCGACGCCCAACAGCGAGGCCACGACGCCGATGCAGAATCCAGCGAGAACGCCGGTTATCGTTTGCATTGCGCCAGCCGGCAAACCGCCGCCATACCCCTCACGATGACCCAAAAGCAGCACGACAGCCATCGCAAGGAGAAGCACGGCAATGATTCGATACAGCGTCGCTGACTTCAGCCGGGTGGCCCATTCTGCGCCCATCCAGGCCCCCAAAAGACTGCCTGCCAACAGATTGGCAATAACATCCCAGTGCAAACCGAGACTTGCAAAAGGCACGGTACACATACGAAACGGCAGGGCAAAGGCGACCACCACAAGACTCATGGCCTTGTTGAGAATCACGGCCTCCAAGGCGGAAAAACGGAAAGCGCCGATCAATAACGGCAGCCGGAATTCAGCCCCGCCCAAGCCAATGAGACCGCCGAGCGTTCCGACAACCGCGCCACTGCCAAAGGCGGCGAACCGGTTTTTACGCATGAGGCATGCCTCTTTTATCGGGTGGACAAACCGGCTTCATACCAGCCGTGACTACGATTGACGATGCCAGCCACGATCAGCATCACCGGCACTTCAATCAGGACGCCAACCACGGTCGCCAGCGCCGCGCCGGAATTGAAGCCGAACAGCGCAATCGCCGCCGCCACCGCCAGTTCAAAGAAGTTGCTGGCCCCGATCAAGGCCGATGGTCCCGCCACGCAATGCGGCGATCCCACCTTCCGGTTCAGCCAGTAGGCCAGCCCGGCGTTGAAAAACACCTGAAACAGAATCGGAATCGCCAGCAGCAGAATGACCAGCGGTTGCGCCACGATTTGTTCGCCCTGAAAGCCAAACAGCAGCACCAGCGTCGTCAGCAGGGCCACCAGTGAAGTCGGGCCGAGAAGGTCCAGCAGCCGCGCCAGTCCCGCCGCGCCCTGCTGCTGGAGAAGAACGCTGCGCACCACCTGAGCAATGATCAGCGGAATGACGATGTACAGCACCACCGACAGAAACAGGGTTTGCCACGGCACAGTGATTGAGGTCAGCCCCAGCAGCAGCGCCACTATCGGGCCGAAGGCGAATACCATGATCACATCGTTCAACGCCACCTGGCTCAAGGTGAAATGCGGCTCGCCTTTGGTCAAATTGCTCCAGACGAACACCATCGCGGTGCAGGGCGCAGCGGCCAGCAGGATCAGGCCGGCGATGTAGGATTCAATCTGCTCTGCAGGCAACAATGGCGCAAACAGCCCGCCGATAAACAACCAGCCCAGCAAGGCCATTGAAAAGGGCTTGACTCCCCAGTTGATGAACAGGGTGACGCCGATCCCGCGCCAGTACTGGCCCACTTCGCGCAGCGCCGCAAAATCAATTTTCACCAGCATCGGAATGATCATCAGCCAGATCAGCACCGCGACCGGCAGGTTGACCTGGGCGATTTCCAGCGTACCGATAGCCTGGAATTCGCCCGGCAGGAAATGGCCCAGCACAATGCCGGTCACGATGCACAGCGCCACCCACAGGGTCAGATACCGTTCAAAAAATCCCAGTTGTGCGCCTTGTTCGACTTTGGCGTTGACCTCGCAGGCGGCGCTCATGGCTTAGCCCTCCGCCATCGTCTTGCCGATTTCGTCCAGCTTGCCTTGCAGCCTGATCTTGTCGAGCGATTTGATGGGCAGGTTCATGAAAATCTTGATGCGGTTTTCCAGCTCGCGCAGCGCGGTTCGGAACGCGATCATTTTCTGCGCTTCATCGCCCTGTTCCGCCGCCGGATCGGCCACGCCCCAATGCGCCGACATCGGCTGCCCGGCCACACCGGGCATACTTCATTAGCAGCGTTGTCGCAGACCGTGAACACAAAATCCAGCACAGGCGCACCCGGCTCGGCGAATTCGCTCCAGCTCTTGCTGCGCAGTCCTTCGGTGGAAACGCCATTCAGCGTCAGCAGCTTGATCGCGTAGGGATTGACCGTACCGGATGGGAAGCTGCCGGCGCTGTAAGCGCGGAACCGGCCCTTGCTCAAGGAATTCATGGTGGCTTCGGCCAGAATGCTGCGGGCGGAATTGGCGGTACACAAAAACAGCACGTTGTAGACTTTTTCCTGACTCATGACAGTGGACTCCTGAGTAGCGATCTTTGGAGGAATAGCGGTTGCAGGGATGAACGAAGGCAGATTGCAGCAGTGTTCAACCAGATAAGTCATTAGCTCAGTCACCACTTCGCATTGGGCCTGATAGATCAACTGGCGACCGTCGCGGCGGCAATCCAGCAGACCGGCCTGTTGCAGAGTCTTCAGATGAAACGACAGCGTGGCGAGCGGCAGGCCGAAATGCTCACTGATCTGGCCAGCCGGTTGCGGGCCGGTTTGGGCCAGATGGCGAAAAATATCCAGCCGGGTGTCCTGCGCCAGTGCGCCGAGTACCGTGATAGCCGTTGACTTATCCATATTTCCAATACTATGGAAATGAATGGGAGTCTACAAGGCGGATATGACAGTTTCTGATGTGGGAGGCGGTTGCCGGTGACAGAAGGTGAAGGTGGGCGGAATGCAGTGTTTTTGTTGTCTGGCGAGGTTGGGCGGCGCTTCATTGTTCGGTGTTAAAACCTGAGAATGTTGCGCCGCCCGGCAGGATGAAAGGATTTAGCTTAGAGAACCCTTGGCTTCCTTCTTGGTTTTCTTTTCGGCTTTCTTTTCCTTCATGGTTTTCGCCGGTTTCTTCTTGGTTTCTTTCTTGGTGTCTGTACTTTTAGTCATGGTTTTCTCTCCTCACGGTCCAACTGCGGTAGAACTGCCTTGCAGCAGCGAATTCAGCAGACGACAGAAAGTAACTTTATGACGGTCTGCTGGAAACAATAATCCAGGACTTTTCGCTTTCTGGATTAAAAAACCGTTCGGGGTGAGCCTGTCGAACCCCAATTTTTTCCGTTATGAATGCCCTTCGACAGGCTCAGGTGAATGCCCTTCGACAGGCTCAGGT
>JAAUTD010000126.1 GCA_012031845.1 Synechococcaceae cyanobacterium SM1_2_3 | reverse complement strand
TCTTGGTTGGGGTTTGCAGGACTGCTGTTGAATAATCCTTTGCACGGCATCCTGCGAGATCGCCTCGCTGCCACCGATAATGCGTTGTTGCCGCGCCTAGCTCGTAGGATATGCTGACCATCGGGAGGCGCACCCTTCAACTGTCTATTACACAAGATGCGCTTCGTTCCTCAGCGCATCCTACGGGTCGCTCTGCAATTTCATCAATAATCCGCTGCGCCGCCAGCTTCAAATAATTCCCGTCCACTTCAAATCCCATAAAACGGCGCTGCAACCGGGCGCAGACCACTCCCGTTGTGCCGCTGCCGCAAAACGGATCGAGAACTAAATCATGCGGATTAGAAGAGGCCCGAATAATCCGACTCAACAGCGCCTCCGGTTTTTGCGTGGGGTGTTTGCCATAACGCTTCTCGCGGGCTGTGGGCGGTGTAATGCTCCACAACGACTGCATCTGTTTTCCACCATTGTCCTGTTTCATCTCCTGATAATTAAACAGATGCCGCGCCTTTTCTTCGCGCCGCGCCCATAAAATCGTTTCGGTAGCGTGCGTAAAATACCGGCAAGCCAAATTCGGCGGTGGGTTAATTTTGAACCAGGCAATATCATTCAGAATCTTGTAACCAAGCGTCTGCATCGCAAATCCGACGCTGTAAATGTTATGGGCAGTGCCGGAAACCCAAAGGGTTCCATTCGGTTTGAGAATCCGTCGGCATTCACGCAGCCATTGCAGATTGAATTCATGAATCACTTCCAGCGGCGGGGCTTTATCCCACTGGCCTTTATTCACGCTGACCATTCGGCCGCTCTGACAGGTCACGCCGCCATTGGATAAAAAATAGGGCGGATCGGCGAAGATCAGATCAAAAGATTCACTGTCGGATTGGCGAAGCAACGCCAGAGCATCGCCCTGATACAGGCGAATAGTGTGGTCTTCATCTTCAAAATAAGGCGCTGGCGGCGACATATTGATCGCCGGGGTTTCGCCAACGGCGGGTTCAACGGGAATTTCAGGCATGAAAATTTCTCATTAAATCGGAAAGCGGCTGTTTGGTTGAGTCAATCAAGGCGATTTGCCCGGTACGCGGAAATAGTCCGGCATTCTACGATCAGCCATTTATCACCGCATCTTCACTTATTGCCCGCAGAGGCTTTTCATGAGCAGCGCAAATCCACTGGTTTTGCAAGGTCAGTGCGCCTTGGTGACAGGGGTCAGTTCCGGCTGGATGCCGCCATCCGGGAAGCGTTGCTGGTGACGGCGATTGCGACCAGCCGCGATGCGGGCGACACTTTTCCACCAGATGAGCTGGCAGTGGCTTGTATTGGTTGAGATACCCGGCGTGTTTCCCGCCCGCCTTCGCCACCGCATACGCATTGGATACTGCCCCGCCCATTGTGGTTGCCAGCATATCCCCGGCCTTCCGCCACTTGTACAACTCATCCTTGCCGTCGTTGTAAATGCCCTTCTAGGCTCTCGCCGCCCTTCAATGCTCGTTCCGGCTTGGCGCACTCCCGGCAATAAGCCGCGCCTCATTAGGCGGCAATGACGCCAGAAAAGCCCGCTCGGCATTCGGATTAAGCGTCGTCTTGAGTTTCGGATTTAGGTCAATGATCGGCGCAGTGAGGCACAGGCAATGCGGGTGAAAAGGCGGTTGCGGCGCATTCGTTTTAGGATACAGGCCAGCGCCAAACCATAAGCATCCGCCTTGGCGTGAACATCACAAATGTCGGTTTTAGAATGGTCGCCCGAAAGTCGCAACGGAAGGTATTGATTCCGGTCGGTCGCGATCCATTCGCGGCTGCGCTATTCCGAGAAATTCCGATGCAATTTGGTTCGGGCAATCTCAACGGAGGGGAAATCCCTGCTCTGAGGCTGTTCTACCCTGCTTTGCAAGGGGTGGCGCGAAACGTCGGGGCGGTTGAATCTGCGACCTCCCATGCTTTTGCAGAATTTAGCAGCCCTGCGCCGTGATTCCGCCCGATTCGTGATTAAGCTATTTTTATGTGAGGAACCATTCTTTGGCGCTGACTCTCTTTTAAGCGGCGATTTGTAAAAATCTTGTCCAATAATTTATAACGGCGTCTCACCATCCACTTCAACCTCACAACGCCGCCGAACCTACAGGAGGGACTCATGACCATGCCGCAAGCCCATGATAACCAAGATCAAGCCGCCGAACCGTGGCGGAAAAATCTGCGCGGCGACTTGGAAACGGCGCTCACCGGCCCCCGTGCTGAATGGTGGTGGACTGGCCGCCCGCCGCAGGACTGCCCCGGCATTCAGCCCGATGGGACGCTCACATCGCTGGCGCTGCCCAATCTGGCAAGCTGCACTCGCCAGCAAACACTGGATTACTTCGACAATAGTTGGACGCTGACTGAACTGCTGCTGGCCGCGCTGCAAGGCGAAGAAGCCTTCTTCCGCCCGCCCTATCATCATTTGCGGCATCCGATGATTTTCTATTACGGTCATCCCACCACGTTGTACATCAACAAATTGCGAGTGGCTGGACTGATCGCCGCGCCGCTGAATCCCTATTTTGAACGGCTGTTTGAAACCGGCGTGGATGAAATGCGCTGGGATGATTTATCCAAAATGAAATGGTCTGGCCGGACTTGCGCGAAGTTCACGCCTACCGCCAGCAGGTTTATCGCAGCGTGAGGCAGGTCATCGAAAACCATCCCGGTTTGGCCTCCGGTCATCCGCCGATCACGCAGGATCATCCGCTGTGGGCGCTGTTCATGGGCTTCGAGCATGAACGGATTCATCTGGAAACGTCCTCGGTGCTGATTCGCGAACTGCCGCTGGCTCTGGTGCGGCGACCGGCGCAATGGCCGAAATTGCACCCGTCAGCGGAATCGGCGGAACCGGCGATGTTCCCGCCGAATGCGAGAACCGATGACTCGTTGAATGCTTTTATCCATGTGCCTGGCCAGACCTTGCGCTACGGCAAGCCCTGGAATTGGCCGTCCTACGGTTGGGATAACGAATACGGCCAGCGCGAAGTCGCGGTGCAGCCGTTTCAGGTCAGCCGCGCCCTGGTCAGCAACGGCGATTTTTATCAATTCGTGGTTGCGGGCGGCTATCGCGAGCGGCGCTACTGGTCGGAAACCGGCTGGGACTGGCGCAGCTTCCGCAATGTGAAATGGCCGACGTTCTGGGCGCCGGACGGGCCAGCCGGGCTGAATCGTTACCAGTTGCGGACTCTGTTCGAGGTCATCGCCATGCCGTGGGATTGGCCGGCGGAAGTGAATTATCACGAAGCCAAGGCGTATTGCGCCTGGCGCGCCGAGCAGGATGGCGAACCGTACCGCTTGCCCAGCGAAGCGGAACATCAAGCCTTGCGCGTTCCGCAACCCCATGAAGCGATCACCATTGGCCCCACCGCTGATCCGGTGATGAATCTGGACGGCGCGGCGCTGGCGCGGGAATACGGCTGCAATCTCAATCTGGCCTGGAGTTCATCGTGGCCGGTGACAGCGGGGCAACCGACCGAGGCTGGGATTTACGACCTTGGCGGCAATGTCTGGCAATGGCTGGAAGACCATTTCAACCCGCTGCCGGGCGCAAAAGTTCATCCCTGTTACGACGATTTCAGCACACCCTGCTACGACGGCCAGCATCAGATGATCCTGGGCGGCTCGTGGGCGTCTACCGGCGACGAAGCCAGCCGGTGGGCGCGGTTCCACTTTCGCCCGCACTTCTTCCAGCACGCCGGTTTCCGGCTGGTGCGCAGCGCGGGCGATGGCGGCGCGGTGCGGCTGGATCAGCAGGGATCGGCGGGGCAGGTTTACGAAGACCCGCAGGTGTTGAATGAATATCTGCTGCTGCATTACGGAACGCCGGACAACCAGATGCCCTACGTATTCGGGCCAATAGACGCGGCGGAATTTCCGTCGCGTTGCGCCCAATGGCTGCTGGACGCCGCCCGCGATTACGGCGCGTCCACCGGCAAGGCGCTGGACATCGGTTGCGCGGTGGGCCGATCCAGCTTTGAACTGGCGCGGGTTTACGAAAATGTCTTGGGCGTCGATCTCAGCCGCGCCTTCATTGACGCGGCGGAGGCGCTGCGCCGCGACGGCGAACTGCGTTATTTCCGCAAGGACGAGGGGCGGTTGGGAACGATGCTGACCGCCATGATTGATCCGGCCATTGATCGGAACCGGGTGCAGTTCCGTCAGGCTGACGCCTGTTCGCTACCAGCGGAACTGGCCGATTTTGACGCGGTGCTGATGGCGAATCTGCTGTGCCGTTTGCCCAGTCCCAAGGCGCTGCTGGGACGGCTGGGCGGGCCGCTGGGACTGGTGAAGCCGGGCGGACTGCTGGCGATGTTCTCGCCCTACAGTTGGCTGGAGCAATTCACCCCGCCGGAAGCCTGGCTGGGCGGCTATGAGCAGGACGGTCAGCCGGTGCGCAGCGCGGCGGCGCTGAAGACATTGTTGCAAGCGGAAGGTTTCGAGTTGTTGCGGGAGGCCGATGCGCCGCTGGTCATCCGTGAACACGCCCGCAAATATCAGTACATCGTCAGTCATGCGCTGCTCTGGCGGCGGCTGATCGGTTAATGGCGATATTGGGAAGCGCATCTTGCAACTGATGCGCTTTCTGTGCTTCAGCGCATCCTACCAGGCTTGACGCCCGACGGGAGCGGAGTCAAGCGGCGTGGCGCAGCGGCGGGTTAATCAGGTCATCCAAATTAAAATCACCTAAGCCGATTTCTTCTAACGGAATCCCGAAAGCTTCAGCTTGAGTCTTCGCCTCAAGCAAAGCCTGATAAGCATTCAAACCATCCAGTTCACCGGCTCCAGCCTGCCCTTGCTCTTTTAGCAACTCAACAAGCGCAATCAGTACAATCTGATATGAATTATTCGCCATAGTCTTTCTCCTTTAACACGCCTTGCAAGATAGCGATTTGCTCTTGATGCCTGGCAATATCTTGCCGCCATTTTTTCAACAGACCTTCTTGATAAGCACCGCTTCGTTTTTCCCAGTCGCTTACTTTGCTTTGCGGGTTACATAGCCAACTTTCGTGATCTTCGATTTGTTTCTCGAAAGATCGAATACCTTGCTGTAGTTGCCTATGCCCCAAGTTCAGTTGCTGTTTGTACCAGTGATAGTGCTTTCCACTGGGAATCTTCGCCACTTCATACGCATTCGATACTGTACCTCCCGCCGTGATTGCGCCTACTGCCGTCAGTATATCCCCCACCTTTTTCCACCGATACAACTCATCCTTGCCCTCGTTGTAAATCGCCTCCAGGGACTCCCCGTTTTTTAACGTCCACGCCAACTTCTCATCACTCCCAGCAGTATTGCAGAGAAACTGCTCAGCGTTTGGATTAAAGCGCAGCTTTATTTTGGGCAGAAGGTTTCAAGCGATTATGGCAACGGATGTAACAATGCGAGCCGATAAAAAATCCCTCGCTTGGATGGAGAGGGATTAACAGCAAAAGGATTATTTCTCGCTGTTGGATGCGGATAACTCATTGGCCCAGCTCAAAGCCTGCAACTGGGTCTGATTGACCTGCCATAAGGCCAATGAGGGTAAATCTGACAGCAGCCGCTGAGTGGCCTCGGCAAAGCGGTTTTGCTCAAACAACCGGACAATCTCCAATAAATGTCCCAGCGTCCCCTCGCTGCTGAGCAAGGCGACCCGCACCGGATCAACCAGATTCAGTTCCGCCAGCACCTCCGGCAACGGCGCGCCCAGCAGCGCATCCAGCAGCGACAGCATCCCCACCATGAAGGCCCGGTCGGCGTTCTCCCGATTCCCCGGGGTCAGGTACTCCATCATCAGCTCCATCTGCTTGCCGCGAGCGCGGCCAACGTCAGCAGCGGATGACCGGGCGCACCGCCGGTCTGCTGAGTAAACAGCAGCAATTGCAGCCAGCGCTGAACCTGGCGTTTGCCCAGCAGCAGCAGCGCCTGCCGCAGTGAATGAATTTTGGTCGGTATCCCGAACGCCACTGAATTGACCAGCCGCAACAGCTTGTAGGTCAGGTTGGGATATCGCTTGAATTCCTCCTCCATCGCACCCACTTCTACGTCGCCCAACACCAGATTCATCAGTCGCAATACTCCAACCTGAGCCGGATCGACCCGGCGACCGACTAAAATCGTTGGCTTAGCGAAAAAATAGCCCTGGAACAGTTCAAAACCCAGTTGGCTGCATGTCTGAAACTGCTCGTTGTTATCCACTTTTCCGCCAGCATCTTGGGCGGCCAACGACGCAAATGCTGGACAACCGACGCGAGCTGACCGTTTTTCACCAAGGGCAAATCCACCTTCACCACGTCCACAATACTCAGCGCATCCGGATAATCAGGCCGCGTCTCGGAGTAATCATCCAGCGCCAACTGAAATCCCATCGCCTTGAGTTCGCTCAGCCGGGCCACCACCTTGGGCGTGATTTCCACCGTCTCCAGCACTTCCAGCACGACCCGATCCCGAGGCAGCAATTCCACAATCTCGCTCACCAAGAACCGTTCGTCCACATTGATAAACCCCAGACAGTCGCCCAGTACGCTGGCCAGCCCCATGTCGGTGAAGGCCCGCACCACCACTTCGGAGGTCGCCGCAAAATCGTCCTCAATCAGGGCGGCGTTGCGCCCGGCTGAAGATCGAAACAGCAGTTCATAAGCCACGATCCGTTGTTCCCGATCCAGAATTGGCTGTCGCCCCAGAAACACAGGATGGTCAGGGTTACCGGCGTATTCAGTAGTCATGGCAAGCGGCCTTCAGCAGAAGCAAGCAGAGTAGTCAAAGCGATGCAGCAGCGAACAGCCGGGCGATCCGTTGTTGGATCGCCGCCGCCGCCGCCTGCGGATCAGGGGCCTGACGGATGGGGCGACCGACCACGATATGATCAGCGCCGCTCAGGAAAGCGTCTTCAACATCCATTGTGCGCTTCTGATCATCGGCGGGCCGGTTCAGCACGGGCCGGATGCCGGGGGTGATGATCAGCAGCTTGTCGCCTAACTGGGTGCGCAAATCCGCCGCTTCCAGTCCCGACGAGATCACGCCCCGGCAGCCGATCTCCAGCGCCCGCCGCGCCCGCGACAACACTAGCGCCCTGGGATCGCAGGCGAAACCGAGATCGTCGAGATCCGCCTGATCCAGACTGGTCAGCGCAGTCACCGCCAGGATGCCCAATTCATCGCCGCCTTCCCGCGCCGCATCCACTGCCGCCCGCAAAATGGCGTCGTTGCCATGCACGGTGGTGAAAGTCGCGCCATAGGGCTTGATCTGGCGCACCGCGGAACGCACCGTTTCCGGCACGTCGAAGAATTTCAGATCGACGAACACTTTTTTATCACGGGCGCGCAGCCATTCGATCAGCTCGAAATAGCCGCCCGCCATGAACAGTTCCAGGCCGATTTTGTAAAAACAGACCGCATCGCCCAGCGTCTCGACCAGTTGCCGGGCCGTGGCTGGGTTGGGTACGTCAAGCGCAAAGATCAGGCGTTCCGCTGGCGGAATGGGTTTGTTGGACAGCAGATTATCGGCGACCAAGGAATTCTCCAGTTATTATCGAGTCATTCTCAGAGTAAAAACACGGATATAACCGCAAACGTGATCATATTATGACGATAAAATGATAGCGTGACTGAACCATCGTCTATTCCGAGGTGATTGATGACTACGCTATTTCATGAGGCTGCTGATCAAAGCCGGTGCAATCGCTTGGGCGCATTTTGGCGATTTGGCGTCGGACTGGTTCTGCTGGGGCTGGGCCTGAGCAGCGGCAGTGGGGCGGCGGAAACGGCGCTGGATCGCTATATCGCCAAATCCGACCCGAATTATGCGTTCACCCATTACCACACTCAGCGCGGAACCGGTTTCACGGCCTATTTTCTGGAAATGACTTCGCAGCAATGGCGTTCCCCCAGCGAAGTGGACCGCACCCTGTGGACCCATGAAGTCGCCCTGGTCATTCCGCAATTTGGGCTGGATAGCAGCGACACGGCGATTCTGTTGATTGACGGCGGCAATAATGGCGGCGCATTGCTGACCGAAATCCCGGAAGCGGTTGGCGCAGCGACCATCGCTACGGGCGCGGTGATCGCCGTGGTTCGGCAGGTGCCCAATCAGCCCTTGTATTTCGCCGATGAAGTGGGCGTAGAGCGCAAGGAAGACGCCATTCTGGCCTACAGCCTGGACAAGGCGCTGGACACCAGTGATATGGAATGGGCGGCGCATCTGCCGATGACCAAGGCGGCGGTGCGGGCGATGGACACGGTGCAAAATTTCGCCGCTGGCAAAGGCGTGACGATCAAGGATTTTCTGGTGCTGGGCGGCTCCAAGCGCGGCTGGACCACTTGGCTTACCGCAGCGGTGGATCAACGGGTCAAGGCTATCGCGCCCGCTTCGATAGACATGCTCAATCTCGGCGCGCAATTCATCCATCACTGGGAAGCCTACGGGTTCTATGCGCCAGCCCTGAACGATTATGTGGCCTTCGATCTGCCCTGCCGGATGCAGACCGCGCCAGGCCAGGCGTTGTTGCAGGTGGTAGACCCATACAGTTACCGTGACCGCTACACCATGCCCAAGCTGATCCTGAATTCCACAGGCGATCAGTTCTTTGTCACCGATTCGTCGCGGTTCTATTACGCCAGTCTGCTGGGTCCCAAGTGGCTGCGCTACACCGCCAACACCGATCACGGTCAGAGCGAAGACACCATCATCAAGGCGTTGTCGTGGATGGACGACATTCTGGATAACAAGGGCAGTCCGCAGATCGCCTGGACGCTGGAAGCCAGTGGCGTCCTGCGGGTCACTGCCACCGCCCAGCCCAAACAGGTGCGGCTCTGGCAGGCCACCAATCCCAGCGCCCGCGATTTCCGGCTGGAAGCGGTCGGCCCGATCTGGACCAGCCAGGTTTTATCCGCCAGCGCCGATGGCGGTTATGTGGGCGCGGTCCTGCCACCGTCATCCGGCTGGACTGCGTTTTTCATTGATGTCACCTTTGCTACTGCCGGGGCGATCGAACCCGATCAGGTCTACAGCACCGACGTTTACATCACGCCCGACACCCTGCCCTACGCCGGAACCGCCTGTGGCGGCAACAGCAAGGCCCGGCTGGAAAGTCCGCAGCAAGGTTCCTTTGAGAGCGGGATCGGCCTGATTCGGGGCTGGGTGTGTCAGGCCAATGCGGTTGAGGTGCAGATTGACGGCGGCGAACGGGAGAAAGTCGCTTACGGTACGACCCGGAAAGACACCCAGACCGCATGCGGCGATGACAACAACGGTTTTGGCTATACCTTCAACTGGAACACTCTGGGCAACGGCAACCATACCGTGCGGGTCTTCGCCGATGGGGCGGAATTCGCCAATGCCGCCTTCACCGTCACCACGATGGGGGTGGAATTCCTGCAAGGAGCCAGCGGCCAATACACCTTGGACAACTTCCCGCAAACCGGACGCAACGTCACCGTGCGCTGGGCCGAACCGCATCAGAATTTCATGATCGCCGGAGCCAGCCAGAACGCCGCCAGCGTTCCATCAGCCGCCATTGTTCCGCTGGCGACCACTCTGGCCAGCCTGGAAAGTCCGCAGCAAGGCTCGTTCGAGAGCGGCGTCGGCTTGATCCGGGGCTGGGTGTGTCAGGCCAATGCGGTCGAGGTGCAGATTGACGACGGCGAACGGCAAAAAGTCGCTTACGGCACGACCCGCAACGACACCATCGGAGTTTGCGGCGACGCCAACAACGGCTTCTGGCTACACCTTCAACTGGAATACGCTGAGCAACGGCAGCCATACTGTGCGGGCGTTTGCCGACGGGGCGGAGTTCGCCAACGTCGCTTTCACCGTCACTACGCTGGGGGTGGAATTCCTGCGAGGGGTTAACGGCGAATACACTCTGCCCAATTTCCCGGAGGTCGGTCGCAATGTCACGGTGCGCTGGGCTGAGCCGCATCAGAATTTTGTCATCACCCGGGCGCAATAAGCAGGAATCCAGTCGGATCAAACCGCAACCCGATCCCGGTTCAGCTAGTTCAAATCAGGATTGCGAAAGTAGCGGGCGGCCCAGTCGGCCTGCGTCGCTACGCCTTTTTCGTTCAATCGGTAGACCTTGATGCTGGGATCGTGGGAGACATCGGCGGGCGATC
>JAAUTD010000125.1 GCA_012031845.1 Synechococcaceae cyanobacterium SM1_2_3 | reverse complement strand
GATTAATTAGCCAAGCTAAGAAGGGGGGAGGTTTTGTCGAGTATCTATGGGACAATCCGGCGAAGAAATCAGACTCACTGAAACTGAGTTATGCGGCAGGTTTAGACAAGTGGCAATGGGTGATTGGAACCGGATTTTTCATTGATGATATTGATGACGCTATTCAGCGAGCAGAGCAAAGAATTGCCGATCAACTTCGCAGCACCGTTGAAATAGCGCTGGTGGTGGCGCTAGTGGCGTTAGGGTTGGTAATTTTAATCAGTTTAGCCGTGGCGAGAGTGATCCAGCGCCCGATTGGCGGTGAGCCAGCCGATATGGCCAAGCTCATTGAAAAGATTGCGCACGGCGATTTAACAGTTCAATTCGATAATACCGGACGGGAAACCGGTATCTACGTCGCCATGCGCGATATGGCGACGCAGTTGCGCAACATGGTGAACCAGGTCAGCCAATCCACACTGCAAGTCAGTTCAGCAGCGGCTGAAATTGCCCAAGGCAGCGCCGATCTCTCCCAGCGCACCGAAGAACAAGCCTCCGCTTTGGAAGAAACCGCGTCTTCGATGGAACAACTGACCTCGACGGTCAAGCACAGCGCCGATAACGCCGGACAAGCAAATCAATTAGCTGATGCTGCTCGCATTCAAGCCGAACAGGGTGGGCAAGTCGTCGATCAGGCCATTGCCGCCATGAGCGCAATCCATCAAAGCAGCCGGAAAATCGCTGAAATTATCGGGGTCATTGACGAGATCGCGTTTCAGACCAATTTGCTGGCGCTGAATGCGGCGGTAGAAGCAGCAAGAGCTGGTGAACAGGGCCGGGGCTTCGCGGTGGTGGCGGGCGAGGTGCGCAAACTGGCGCAACGCAGCGCTGATGCCGCCAAACAGATTAAATCGCTGATTATGGATAGCGTAAGCAAAGTTGAAGACGGCGAGAACCTGGTCAAGGATTCCGGCCAGACCCTCCAGGAAATCGTCGCCTCGGTTAAGAAAGTCAGCGACATTGTGGCCGAAATCGCCGCTGCCGCCCGCGAACAGGCCAGCGGGATTGAGCAGGTGAATCAGGCCATTCTGCAAATGGATCAGGCGACCCAGCAAAACGCCGCGCTAGTTGAACAAACCGCCGCCGCCAGTCAGGCGATGGGCGATCAAGCCCAGGAATTGCAGCAACTGATGGGCTTTTTCACTTTGGATCAAACCACGCCAGCGCCTGCCGCAACAAATCGCAATCTGCGGCATTCTCCGAATCGCCATGCAATAGCCAGCCCCGGTCAGCAGAAACAAACCGCTAGGCCCGCTGTGCGAATCACCGAAAAAGAAATCAGCCGTGGAGATGATAACGCCGCTTTAATTACTTGGAGCGATGCGCTTAGCGTCAGCGATCCTGACATCGATCAACAACATAAAAAACTGGTTGAAATGATCAATGATCTGCATGACGCCATGCGGAAAGGACAAACTGAATCGGTTATGACAAACCTGTTTAACCGGCTGCTGGGATATACAGCAGAACACTTCAGTTATGAGGAACAACGAATGGCGGCTTGCGATTATCCCCATCTTTCCGCGCATAAGGCGCGACATGCTGATCTGGTGCAGCAGGCCACGGCGCTTCAGGAAAAATTCGCCAGCGGCAACCAGCATCTGAATATGAAAGTGATGCGTTTTCTCAAGGACTGGATCACCAATCATATCCAGAAAAGCGATAAGGATTATGTGCCTTATCTGCAAGAAAAACCGGCATCCAATCCCAGACGGATCGGTAGAGCCGGATGATTAGCAGAGAAGCTCTATAGCAATCCTATTGGAGTTGTTGACGTAGAACGGGCATCCAGCCCGTTGTGCAGTTAACGGGCAGGATGCCCTTTTTACAATGGGTTTAGGATGGCTATAGTCTGGTTTAAAACTCAATTCCTTTTTGCGCCTTCACGCCCTGTTCCCGATAAGGATGCTTAATAGCGCGGATTTCACTGACCAAATCAGCCAGTGCCACTAACGCATCCGGGGCATTGCGCCCAGTCACCACGATATGCAATTCCTTCCGCCGCGCAGCAAAAACCGCCAGCACTTGCGCCAAATCAAGATAACCGTATTTCAGCACGATATTGAGTTCATCCAGAATGACCAGGCCATAGCGCGGATCGCGGATCATGCGCTCCGCTTCAGCCCAGGCCCGTTGCGCGGTAACGATGTCCTGCTCCCGATTCTGGGTGAGCCAGGTAAAGCCATCGCCGATGACCTGAAAATCCACATTGTCGAAGCGGCTTAACACGGCTTGCTCGGCGCTGGCTTGCCCGCCCTTGATGAATTGGACGATGCCCACCGGCATTCCGTGGCCAATGGCGCGTAACGCCATGCCGAAAGCAGCCGTGGTTTTACCCTTGCCGGGGCCAGTGAAAACGATCAGCAAGCCTTTCTCGCCAGTGGCGCGAGCCTGTTTGTGTTCGTAACCGGCTTTGCGGCGGGTGGTTTGACGCTGGTGGTCGGAAGGATTGGCGGACATGGTAGATCAGCGATGTAGTACGGGCATCTTGCCCGTGTCCTGACGGTGTAACGGGCCTGGAAGCCCGGTCTATGGAAATGTCGACGCCACGTCAGACGTGATAGCTGAACCGGGTCCAGCTTTGTGGAGTCCAGCCGGGATCAAGCGCGGCATCCTCCGCTTCAGCCACCTTCAGGCCACATTTGCGGGCGAAATAGCGATGAAACGCCAGACTGGGAGTTAATTCCGGGTGAAACACCGTGACCAGAATGTGCTCATCTTCCGCCGCCGCAATGTAATCGTTTAATTGCAGCAGCACCCGCACCTCAGCGCCGATCCGGGTAATTTTCGGGGCGCGAATGAAGGTCAGCGGAATCGGCGAGCGGGCCACCAGCGGCGCCAGCGCCTCGCAGTTGAAGCTATCCAACTGGCTGCCAAAGGCGTTGCGATTGACCGCAATGTCCATCAACCCCAGAAACGGAGTCTCGCCGACGTTTTCCCGCGCCAGCAGAATTGCGCCGGCGCAGGTGCCCCACAGTTTCAGGCCATCGCGATGCGCCTGCCGGATCGCATCATCCAGGCCAAACAGCGTCAGCAACCGCGACAGGCAGGTGCTTTCGCCGCCGGGAATAATCAAGCCCGCCAACCCGGTCAGTTCGGCAACGCGCTTGACCGGTCGGCTGGCGACGCCGATTCGCCGCAGATGGTCAAGATGCTCCTGCACCCCACCTTGCAAATCGAGGACGCCGATAGCGCCAGCAACCGGGTTCATTGCTACCAGCCCCGCCCCGCCAGCCGTTGTTCATTGGGCATATTGGTCACGTCCAGTCCCGGCATCGGTTCGCCCAAATCCATTGAAACATCCAGTAATTTTTCCGGATCGTCGTGATAGGCGGTGGCTTTGACGATAGCGCGGGCATAGCGGGCCGGATCGCTGGATTTGAAAATGCCGGAGCCGACAAAGACGCCATCGCAGCCCAGTTGCATCATCAGCGCGGCATCCGCCGGAGTGGCAATGCCGCCAGCGGCAAAATTAACCACTGGCAACCGACCCAGCTTTTTGACTTCCAGCGCCAGTTCGTAGGGAATGCCGTTGACCTTGGCGAAGCTCATGATCTCTTCAACCGGCATCGTCGCCAGTTGGCGGATTTCCCGGTTCATGGTGCGCATGTGCCGCACCGCCTCGACCACGTTGCCAGTGCCGGCCTCGCCCTTGGTGCGAATCATCGCCGCGCCCTCGGCAATGCGCCGCACGGCTTCGCCCAGATTGCGCGCCCCACAGACAAAGGGAATTTCAAACCGGCTCTTGTCAATATGGCAATCTTCGTCAGCGGGTGTTAGCACTTCGCTTTCGTCAATGTAATCAATCTTGAGGGCTTGCAGGATTTGCGCTTCGACGAAATGACCGATGCGGGCCTTGGCCATGACCGGGATGGTGACCGCAGCCTTGATCGCCTTGATCAGGCCCGGATCGGACATCCGCGCCACTCCGCCCTGTTTGCGAATATCCGCCGGCACCCGTTCCAGCGCCATAACTGCGACCGCGCCCGCTTCCTGGGCGATTTGGGCCTGTTCGACGTTGACCACGTCCATGATAACGCCGCCCTTGAGCATCTGCGCCAGTTGCGCGTTCAGGAGATAACGATTTTCTGTCATACGGGTACTCATCCATAATAACGAAAGAACGACCGCGAAATGCGGGTCGTCTGAACCTACAGTTTACAAAAGCGGTGAATTATATCACTGTCGGTTTTAACGCCGCATGGCTTGAGACCGGCCCGGCTCACAACCATTCACTCGCTGATCGCCCATGCGTTACCTTGACCCCTTGACCGATTTTGGCTTCAAGAAAATTTTCGGCGAACCCGACGGCAAACCGTTGTTGATCAGCCTGCTCAACGATGTGCTGGAACTGGCTGATTCCATTATCGATCTGCAATTTCAGAATCTGGAGCAGTTGCCCGATCTGCCCGCTCAGCGGCGCATGGTCTATGACCTGCTGTGCCGGGATCGCCGGGGGCGCTATCTACTGGTGGAGTTGCAACAGGCGCGGCAGACCTATTTCAAGGATCGGGCGTTGTTCTACCTGAGCCAGTTAATTCGGATGCAGGGTCAGCCGGGGAAAAACTGGGACTATCGGTTGGCCCCGGTATATGCCGTTGCCATTCTCAATTTCCGACTGGATGACGATCCGGCAGCCGATCCGATCCGGCGCATTGCGCTCAAAGATCAATATCACCAGATTTTTTACGACCGATTGGGATTAGTGTTTATCGAATTGCCCCGATTTGCCAAAACGGGGGCGGAACTGGAGAGTCATCTCGACAAGTGGCTGTATTTTCTAAAACATTTGGTGGAGTGGGACGCCATGCCAACTGTATTTGCAGACGATGTGATTGCTCGAGGCTTTACCTTGGCCGAGCTTTACGCGATGAGCGAGGATGAGCGGCGGCGCTACGACGATGAATTGAAGCATTACCGCGATGCGCTGAACATGCTGCAAACCGCTCAGCAAGAAGGCATCGAGAAAGGCATCAAGAAAGGCATCAAGAAAGGCATCGAACAGGGCCGCGCCGAAGAACGGCGGGCGCTGCTGGAACAGTTATTGACAGCGCGGTTTGGATCATTGCCGATGGCAATCTCTGAGAGAGTCGCCGATGCGGAACTTGAGCTTTTATCGGCATGGTTTCAGCGGGCGCTGACGGCGGCATCGCTGGCGGAAGTATTTGCGGAAGATGCAGACCCGCAGCAGGCTGATTCAGATTAGGCGAGTGGCGGATGCAGCAGCATCGGCAACCCTGAGCGGAGGTGAGAGATGGCAAACGGCACTCTGGCAATAACTCGCAGCACTGTCGGCATTCCTCTGGGTGACATCGCCGGCATCGGCCCGGAAATCGTAGTCATGGCGCTGGCGCAACCGGCGGTTTACCAAACCGCAAAACCGCTGATTATCGGTGAGGCGAGCTCCTTGCAGCGGGCGTTGCGGATCGCCGGTCTGAATCTGGAGATTCACCCGATTACCGATCCCGCCCAAGGCCATTACCGACATGGAATGATTGATCTGCTCGATTTGGCAAACGTAGACGCTGAGAGCGTGGTCCTCGGTCAAGTGCAGGCCGCCGCCGGTCGCGCCGCTTATGAGTTCATCGAAAAAGGGGTGACGCTTTGCCAGTCCGGTCAAATCAACGCGCTGGCGACGACGCCGATCAACAAGGAAGCCTTCAAAGCCGCTGGCGTAACCGACATCGGTCATACCGAATTGCTGGGCCGACTGACCGGAACCGCCGACCCGTTGACCATGTTCCAAGTCGCTAATCTGAAAGTATTTTTTCTCAGCCGCCACGTCTCGCTGGCGGCAGCGATCACGCTCATTACCCGGCAGCGGGTTCTGGATTATTTGCAACGCTGCGCCAAGGCGCTGGAAAATTTGGGCATTAAGCAGCCGCGTCTGGCAGTGGCGGGTCTCAATCCGCATGGCGGCGAACACGGTTTGTTTGGCGATGAAGAAGGGCGGGAACTGGAACCGGCGATTGCCGATGCGCACGCTATGGGAATCAACGTCATTGGCCCTATCGCCGCCGATTCAGTGTTTCACCTGGCGCTTCAGGGTGGCTTTGACGCCGTACTGTCGCTGTACCATGACCAGGGTCATATCGCTGCCAAGATGGTGGATTTTCAGCGCACGATCGCCATTACGCTGGGCTTGCCATTCATTCGCACTTCGGTGGATCACGGCACGGCTTTTGACCTGGCGGGAAAAGGCGTGGCTAATCCCCTGAGCATGATCGAAGCGATTCGGCTGGCGGCGCTCTATGCGCCCATTTATCTGAACTCTGTGATGCGCCGTGCAAATAACGCCTGAATTGAATTGATTAGCGAAGGCCGCGATCAATAAACCAGCGTTGAATGAATTGATCTTCGGGCAGCGGTTTATCGAACAGATAGCCTTGTCCATGTGGACAGCCTTCACGCAACAGAAAAGCAGCCTGTTCAGCCGTCTCCACCCCTTCCGCAATCACTGCTACTCCCAAGTTATGAGCCAGCGCAATAATGGTGCGCACAATTGCTTCATCGTTGGCTTCACGGCCAATATCCACCACAAAGGATCGGTCAATTTTCAGGGTTTGAATCGGTAATCGCTTCAGATACATCAAAGAAGAATAACCAGTGCCAAAGTCATCCACCGACAGATGAATACCCAGCGCCCGTAAATCTGCGACAAAGCTGAACGCTTCATCGGCCTTAACAATAAAGATTCAGTAATTTCCAATTCGAGGCATTCCGGCGGCAATCCGGTGCCAGCCAGTATCTTCTCGACCAGATGCACCACATTGCCGCGCTCAAATTGCTTGATTGAGAGATTGACTGAAACCTTGGGCAATTGATAACCCGCCATGCGCCACGTCTTCAGCTTCAGGCAGGCGTCCCGCAGAACCCATTCGCCCAAGGCGGCGATAAAGCCGGTTTCCTCCGCCAAAGGAATGAATTTGATGGGTGGAATCAATCCCAAAGTCGGATGTTGCCAGCGTACCAGCGCTTCCGCGCCAATGAGCGCACCCGTCGCCAAATCTACCTGTGGTTGAAAATAAACCACCAGCTCGTTGCGTTCAATCGAGCGCCTCAGCATGGACTCAAGCTGCATCCGCTCGACCGCATGAGAGGTTATTTCCTTGGCATAGCAATAATAGTTATTCCGGCCTTTCGCCTTGGCCTGATACATGGCCGCCTCGGCATTTTTGATTAATTCATGCGATTCCTTGCCATCATCCGGGTAAAAACTGATTCCAATACTGACGGAAAGATAAAGCTCATAGCCAGCCAGAATTAAAGGCTGGGTAAATACATTTAACAGCTTCTCAGCGATAAGAATAATATCAGGGATGCCGCTAATATCCTCGATCAGCAGAATAAATTCATCACCGCTTAATCGAGCCAGAGTATCACTGTTGCGCAGCGTTCGCGCAAGCTGTTGGGCGATAGTCTGAAGCAACTGATCGCCAATATGATGGCCTAAAGTGTCATTAACCGCCTTGAAGTGATCCAAATCAATGAATAACACCGCCAGTTGCGTATTATCACGGGCAGCGCGATGAATGCCGTGATTCAGGCGATCATTGAACAGGACGCGATTTGGCAGTTCAGTCAATGGATCGTGATGGGCAAGAAAAATCAGTTGGCTTTCCCAGTTTTTTTGTTCGGCGATATCAGAAAATACTGCGACAAAATGAGTCACCTGACCCGCCTGATTTTTTACCACGCTGATTGACAAAATCTCTGGATAAATCTCGCCGTTTTTACGGCGGTTCCAAATCTCGCCGCGCCATTTGCCCTGATGTTGAAGCGACTGCCACATCTGCTGATAAAAAGCCGCATCCTGCCGACCGGATTTCAGCAGATCGGGTTTTTTTCCAACGATATCTTTAGCCGTATACCCGGTGATTTCAGTAAAGGCCTGATTGATTGCCAGAATAGTATTGTTGGCGTCAGTAATCACAATGCCTTCAGCCGCATTTTCAAAGACGCTCGCCGCCAGTTGCAGATGTTCTTGCGCCTGTTTCTGCATTGTCTGATCGGTGTAAATCCAGACACTGCCGTTTTTGGGCTGACTCCAGTCCAGCGCCCGGCCATGTAAATAACCCCAGAAAATGCTGCCGTCCTTGCGTTTTAGCCGGAGTTCTTCCAGATAAGGTTCACCGCGATCCAGAGCGCTATAAGCCCGCTCGCCAATGGCCTGATAATCGGCGTCGCTGAGATAGAGTATTCGGGTGGCTGCGACCCAGCATCTCAGCCTCGCCGTAACCGAACATCTCTTCAAAACGGCGGTTGCATTGAGTAATAACGCGCTGCTTGAGCAGGACAATACCGACCAGCGCATTGTCCAAGATGGCTTCCTGTTGCACCAATAAGGTTTGAAGCCGTGCTTCATTGATTTTGCGCCGGGTAATATCGCGGGCAATGGACAATACAGCGCGACCTTCAGTCAATGAGATCGCACTGGCGGTCACCTCGACTTCAATGACCGAACCGTCCAGCCGCAAGTAGCATTGCTCCATTGCCGGCAGCGCGGTTAAACCATCGGTTTTTTGCAAATACTGTAATTGCTCTCTGACCCTATCGTGAGAATCCGGGTGAACCCATGCTGTCCACGGCAACCCCAGTAATTGCTCTTCACGCTCTGCGCCAAACAGGCGCAGCGCCGATTGATTAGCCATCTCCATGACGCCTTCACGGTATACCAAAATGGCGTCAGGCGACATTTCCAGCAATAAACGATAACGCTCTTCGCTTTCCTGTAAGGCGCTGGCGGCCTGCTTGAGACTGTCAATATCATGGATGACGATCACTAACTGCTGCACGCCGCCAATTGAAGCCGCCTGAATACTGGCTTCGACCCAAAATAAGCGTCCTCGCGCATCTTTAGCGCGCCATTCAAAAAACTGTGGCTCGCCCTGCAATGCGCGGGAAAACCGATTGACGGCCTCCTGTTGCGTATAAGGCGGCGATCCTGAACTGAGATCGCCGACAGTCAGGGCGTTAAACGCATCACGGGAATAGCCATACATTTCACAGGCGCTGGCGTTGGCCAATAAAATATGACCGGTTTGGTCCTGAAGAAATACCGCGTCATTTAATGAATCCACTATGGCCTGAAACCGCTCCTCATTTTCGTAGAGCGCCAGTTCGGCCATTTTGAATTCGGTAATATCCCAGGCCATCGCAATCGCCTGGCGATCTGGCGAATTGGGATCGCACATCCGGCCACGCGCCATAAACCACGAATGGCTGGCCTTGGTTTCAGCACTGCGAAATTCCACCAGAAATTGTCCGTATGCCCCCAGGTCGCGCACTATCACCTTCTCGATTCGCTCCCGATCCTCCGGGCAAACCAGGCTCAATAAGGCATCAGCCACTGGCTCTTCTGTCGTTGCCATCCACTCGATAAATTGCATCCGCGCCACATCCAGCGCCATTTCCAGACGGCGATGATGGTCTTGTAACAGGCGTTCATTCTGGCGCAGACGATGTTGTAGCTGGTTAAAGCGGGCGATTAACTGCTCGACTCCATCGCTGGTCGTAATGGGCAGCGCCTGCAAATCCTGTTGCTCGGTCATGGTCTAGCCAGCTCCTGTCGTTGCCATGCAGCAATGAAATAGCTGCGGTCGGCAACGCCCTGACTGTGGCGCTTCGGCATCCCTGCACTGTCAGATAATAATAACCAGCAGAATGAAACAAACCGGGTCAATCGGGTTGTGCGGCTTAAAATCCAGAAAAAGATATCCATGTTAATTGGCTCTATTGTTTGAGCTTGCCTGAATAGCCAGAAGAACCTGACAAGTCTTGTTGAAATATAGCAATCCTAAATGAGTTGTGGCTGCGTCTACCCGAAAATCCCCCCTCGCCCCCCTTTGGTAAAGGGGGGGAAGCCGTGTCAGCGGCGGGAGGAATGGATTTCAGTCATCAGACTGTCAACCACTGAAGCGGGATTGCTATATCTCAAGTTTTTGTAGTATCACCAGAGCTAAAACTATTGCCAGAAAAGCAATTGCAACTGCCATCTTTTTTCGTCTTTGACGGTAGTACGCCTCCAAAACGACAACCTTGCCAATGAGTGCATGACCGTCTGCGGGCAGCGCCACCAGATCATGGTCTGGCGCCAGTTTCTGACAATACAGTTGAACGGTTATTGCCGATTGTGG
>JAAUTD010000124.1 GCA_012031845.1 Synechococcaceae cyanobacterium SM1_2_3 | reverse complement strand
CGGCTATTGGCCTGGCGGTGACTTTTGGCGTCATGGGCGTGATTAATATGGCGCACGGCGAATTAATGATGCTGGGCGCTTATACCAACTTGGCTGACTCAAGCAATGGCTGCCGGTGAATTGGTCATTGCCGGTCGCCGTGCCGCTGGCTTTTCTGGTAGCGGCGCTGGTCGGCATTGCCATTGAGCGCGGCATTATTCGCTTTCTCTACGGGCGGCCTTTGGAAACCCTGTTGGCAACTTTTGGCGTCAGTCTCGTTTTACAGCAGGCGGTGCGCTCCATTTTCTCGCCGCTGAATCGCTCAGTGGCGTCACCAGACTGGATGAGCGGCACCATATTTATTGGCCCGCTGGAAGTCACGCTTAACCGACTGGTGATTGTCGGTTTCTGTATTGCCGTATTTATTCTGCTGTGGCTGGCTTTGCAACGAACCCGTTTAGGTCTGGAAGTGCGGGCCGTCGCACAAAACCGGGCGATGGCGCGGGCAATGGGCGTGCATTCAGCGCGAGTGGATGCGCTGACTTTTGGCTTGGGTAGCGGCATTGCTGGAGTCGCCGGAGTCGCCCTGTCGCAATTGACCAATGTCGGTCCTAATCTTGGCCAGAGTTATATCGTGGATTCATTCATGGTGGTGGTCTTTGGTGGGGTCGGCAATTTGTGGGGGACAATGGTGGCTGGTTTGTCATTGGGGGTCGCCAACAAGCTGCTGGAACCGTGGGCGGGCGCAGTGCTGGCTAAAATAGTGGTTCTGATCTTTCTCATTCTGTTTATTCAAAAACGGCCTCGCGGTTTATTCCCGCAACGCGGTCGGGCAGCGGAGGTTTAGACGATGCGCTTACCAAGTTGGCTGCTCTCCGACCGGGCTGGATTGGTATTGCTGGCAGTATTAACAATTATTGGCATTGGTGTTCCGGTACTCAACCTATTGGTGCCACCGGATAATCCGCTACATCTGACCTCTTATTCGGTCACGCTGATTGGCAAATACCTGTGCTATGCCCTGCTGGCTATTTCCATCGATCTGGTGTGGGGCTATATGGGCATTCTCAGCCTGGGTCATGCCGCTTTCTTCACTTTGGGAGGCTATTGCTTTGGCATGTATCTGATGCGCCAAATCGGCGCTCGTGGCGTTTATGGCGATCCAGTCTTGCCGGATTTTATGGTGTTCCTGAATTGGCAAAACCTGCCCTGGTATTGGTATGGCTTTGATCTGTTCTGGTTTGCGGCGCTGATGGTGATGGTCGTGCCGGGACTGCTGGCTTTTATTTTCGGCTGGTTTGCTTTTCGCTCACGGGTATCGGGCGTTTATCTGTCCATCATCACTCAGGCATTAACCTATGCGCTGATGCTGGCCTTTTTCCGTAATGAAATGGGTTTTGGCGGCAATAACGGCCTGACTGATTTCAAGGATATTCTCGGCTATTCCATTCAGGCGGACTCCACGCGCATCGTGTTATTTGTGCTATCGGCACTGGCTTTAGCCGTCGGCTATCTGGCGTGCCGCTGGCTGGTATCTACCCGAATGGGACGGGTTTTAGTGGCGATCCGCGACTCCGAGGATCGCGCCCGCTTTCTGGGTTATCGCGTGGAATGGGTTAAAACACTGGTTTTTGCGTTCTCGGCGATGCTGGCTGGAATCGCCGGGGCGCTTTATGTGCCGCAAGTTGGCATTATCAATCCCGGCGAATTTGCACCACTCAATTCCATTGAAGCAGTCATTTGGGTGGCGGTCGGCGGGCGTGGCACTTTAGTCGGCGCAGTAGTGGGCGCGGTATTAGTTAATTACAGTAAAACCTGGCTGACTGCCGCTTTACCGGAAGTCTGGCTATTCGCGCTGGGCGGGCTTTTTGTTGCGGTCACCTTGCTATTGCCCTATGGCCTGATTGGGTTGTTGCGTCGCCGTAAGGAAGCCACATCATGAGTGAACTGATTTCCGAACTGGATGCAGCCGGTATGCACACGCCGTCTGGCGCAATTGATGCGACTCACGGTATTTTGCTCTATCTGGAAGGCGTTACCGTCACCTTTGACGGATTCAGAGCGATTGATGACTTGTCGCTGTATATCGGCGATGGTGAATTGCGCTGCATTATCGGCCCGAATGGCGCGGGTAAGACCACGATGATGGATATTATTACCGGCAAGACTAAACCGGATACTGGGCGGGTATTTTCGGACAAACGATTGACTTGCTGAAACTGGATGAACAGGCGATTGCGCGAATTGGCATTGGCCGCAAATTTCAGAAGCCTACCGTTATTGAACCGCTGACGGTTCTGGAAAATCTGGAATTGGCGATGTCCGGTGCCAAGCCCCTGCGTGGATTGATGACCACTCGCCTGACCGGCGAAGAGCACGACCGGATGATTGCCGTTATGGATCGGATTGGCCTGAATGAACAGGCGCAACGACAGGCTGGAGTTTTGGCGCACGGCCAGAAACAATGGCTGGAAATCGGAATGCTATTGATGCAGGAACCGCGTCTGCTATTGGTAGATGAACCGGTCGCTGGAATGACGCCAGCGGAAATGGAACGCACCGCTGAATTGCTGAAGTCATTAGCCGGCAGTCATTCAGTTGTTGTGGTTGAGCATGATATGGGCTTTGTCCGTTCCATTGCGGATAAAGTCACGGTATTGCACCAGGGCCGGGTATTGGCGGAAGGGTCACTGGAAGAGTTGCAGGCTAATCCCAAAGTCATTGAAGTGTATCTGGGAGGCGAGGATGCTCACCATTGAAGGCTTGAATCAGTTTTATGGACAAAGCCGCACCTTATGGGATATTGCGCTTGAGGTGCCGGAAGGCGCACTGGTTTGTCTGATGGGGCGCAATGGCGTGGGTAAAACCACTTTGCTCAAGTGCATTATGGGATTGTTGCCGATCAAATCCGGGACGATTCAATTTAATAGCGAGGATTTGAGTCATCGCCCGGCCGAACGCCGCGCCCCACTTGGCATCGGTTATGTGCCGCAGGGCCGACAGATATTTCCCTTGCTCACTGTCGAAGAGAATTTGCGGATTGGTTTGCCCATTCGCAAGGATCGGCTGAAAAGGGTGCCGGAGTTTATTTACGAGATGTTCCCGGTCTTGAAAGCTATGTTGAAACGGCGCGGCGGCGATCTTTCTGGCGGACAACAGCAGCAATTGGCAATTGGTCGCGCTCTGGTATTGCAGCCGAAGATGCTGATTCTCGACGAGCCAACTGAAGGGATTCAGCCCAATATCGTTCATGAAATTGGCGAAGTGATTCGGCAGCTTAATCGGGATCAGGGCATGACCGTATTGCTGGTTGAACAGAAACTGGGCTTTGCCCGGCAAGTGGCGGATCGCTTCTGTATTCTCGATAAGGGCCGGAGCGTCGCAATGGGCGAGATGGCGCAATTGAATGATGAACTGGTTCGGCAGTATTTGACGGTCTGAATCAGCCATGACTCACAACTCAATCACTGCGGATAGCGCCGCCGTTCGCGACTATTTGCTTTGCCTGCAACAGAGCCTTAGCGCCGCGCTGGAAACGGTGGATGGCGTCGCCCAATTTCGGCAAGACGCTTGGAATCGGGATGGCGAGCGTGGTTTGCGTGGCGAAGGCCGTAGCTGTATCTTGCGGAACGGCGCAGTCTTTGAGCAGGCGGGTATTAATTTTTCCCATGTCCGTGGTGAATGCCTGCCGCCTTCGGCTACTGCGCAACGGCCAGAATTGGCTGGTTGCGGTTTCGAGGCGCTCGGCGTGTCGCTGGTGGTTCATCCGCTTAATCCTTATGCGCCGACGGCTCACGCCAATGTCCGCTTCTTTAATGCAAACCGGGATAACGCTGAATCCATCTGGTGGTTTGGCGGCGGCTTTGACCTGACGCCTTATTACGGTTTTGAAGAAGATTGCATTCACTGGCATCGCACAGCGCGAACGGCTTGCCAATCATTTGGGCCAGAGGTTTATTCCCGCTTCAAACAGAACTGTGACCAGTATTTTTTTATCAGGCATCGCAACGAACCGCGAGGCATTGGCGGTTTATTTTTCGATGATCTTAATGAATGGGGTTTTGAACACTGTTTTGCTTTGATGCGCAGTGTTGGCGATCATTTTCTGCCCGCTTATTTGCCGATTATCGAGCGCCGCTGCCGGATGCCTTATGGCGAGCGCGAGCGGGAATTTCAGCTTTACCGGCGTGGGCGCTATGTCGAATTTAATCTGGTTTACGACCGAGGCACGCTGTTTGGCCTGCAATCGGGCGGGCGGACTGAATCCATTTTGATGTCCCTGCCGCCGCGAGTGTGCTGGGAATACGACTGGCAACCGGAACCCAATAGCGCGGAAGCGCGGTTATATGAGGTGTTTCTAAAGCCGCGTGACTGGCTGGGTCTGGATTAGCGCCCGGTCATTGGTCGAGATCGCTTCAAGCGACTGGTTTTCAGGCGGCTTCACGCACTTCCACTACCAGCCGCTTGCCGAAAGCCGCCAGCGTGGTTTCGATCTGTTCAATGCGACTTTTGTGATGTAGCGACAACAGGCGATCCACCAGTACCGGCGTCAGATTCAGCATCCGCGCCAAGTCTGTTTTACGTTTGCCTGCCGCCAGCATGGCGTTATGCAGCGCGATTTTGCCCGCCGCCGTTACTTTCAGCGCCACGCCGGGCCGACCGTTCAGCGGCGAGGGTTCGGGAATAGGCTGGCGGCCGTCCATATAGGCCGACAGCATCACCAGCAGCGCGTCTTCGGCCATCAGCAACGCCTCGGCTTTATCTTCGCCAAAAGTAATAGCTTCCGGCACGTCAGGGAATGCCACCAGCAGGGTGTTGTTGTCATCAGGGGTCAGTTCTGCGGGATAAATCAGCATGGTCGCTCCTATTTCAGCCCCAAATCTTTTTTGATCTTGTTCATCAGCCCAGTTCCTCACTGCCTGCTGCCACCGTGCATCGGCAAATTAGTTTTCCGATCACCCAATCGCACGACCAAATGATCAGAACTGCCCGGTTTGGTCTCGAAGGTACAACCCTGCTGGTGTAAGCCGAGCTTGGAATTGGTGACTGTTCATGGGCATTTCAATGGAGCGGGCAGCTCCCGCTTCAGGCGTTTTGGCAGATACTCGTCAAGCAACACACGCATGGGCGATCAATAAATCCTTGGCTTGTTCGAGTACGTTTATAGTCAGTTCCCGCGACACGGTTGGAAAACCTTCCAAAAACTCATTAAGCGAATCGCCAGCCTCCAGGTAATCCAGCAGGGTTTGCAAAGGTACGCGGATACCGATAAAAACCGGTGTACCGCTCATAATTTCAGGATCGCTGTGGATTGCTGGATTGAATGAATTCATCTGTTTCTCCGCGATTCTCCCCGGCATCAATGCCGAGGAGAATCAAGCAAGATATAAGGTTAAGCTGCCGTCTTTTGAGAAACCCAACTTTGACCTGAATGTTGGGTTGCGATAAGGCCACAGCCAAACCTACATCACTAATCGAATTTTGGTAGTCCTGTAATAAGTAGTGATTCACAAGTACTCTATAGTTAAATGCCAATTAAAAGGAGTGGGTACCTAGCGATGATTTGTCCAAAATGTCATTCATCAACGGTAGTTAAGAATGGTACCATCCACAATGATAAGCCAAAATTTTCTTGCAAAGATTGCGGCCGACAATTTGTCGAAAACCCTGAGAATACGATTCCACAGGATAAAAAAGATTTGATCGATAAACTCTTATTAGAGCGCATTCCCCTTGCAGGTATTGCACGAGTCGTTGAGGTTTCAGATCGCTGGTTACAAGGTTACGTGTCGGGTCCCGGATGATTAGTTGGTATTTTTTGAAAGAGTTCGGGTTTGATCGTGTAGTACTCTTGCAGTTTAGTCATTGGGGTGACCTGCCCGAGATTCTTCTGCGGGATGTACTGATTATAGAGGTGGAGATACTTTTCCAAGGTGGTTTGTAGATGCTGGGCCGAGGCGAAGGTTGTGGTCTTGAGAATCTCGGCAATCCGGCCATTAAAGCGTTCGATCATGCCGTTGGTTTGGGGATGCTTTGGTTTAATCAAGCGATGGGTGATCGCGTGTTGGGTGCAGGTTTGATCGAAGCGATGCTGCCCGGTGGGTTCGCGCTCACCGGTGGCGCAAAAGCGGTCAGTAAACGCTTTCCCGTTGTCGGTCAGGACGGTGCGGAGGTGGAAGGGGGCTTGCGTGTGCAGGCGATTCAGGAATCCGGCGGCGGTGATCGCGGTTTTGTCCGGTTGTACCTCCAGGTAGACCCAACGACTGGCGCGGTCCATCGCCGCGAACAGAGACCGAGGTTCGGCTTCGTCGGGCATTCGGGGAAGGTATTTAACGTCTACATGGATAAAACCCGGTTCGTAGTCCTTGAACGTCTTGGACAGCGCCGGAGTCCCCACCGCCTCTGGTAACAAGTCGGCCAGCCGGGCGACGCTGTGGCGGCGCAGGCATCGATCCAAGGCCGAACGCGACAACGCCGGACAGAGAAATTCACGCACCACCACCAGGAGATCATCCAGGGGCAGCAGCAGGAGTTTGCGCAAGGCCACCACGATGTATTCTTGCGCCGGATTGAGCGTCGTGGTCAGGTGATGCCGCGTATGCGGGCGGTCCTCCACCTCCGCTCGCCCTCGCCAGCGGCGGACCGTGGTTTCGCTCACCCCCAAGGTCTTGGCCAGTTCCGCCGTCGGCTGGGTCGAGGCTTGGATCATCGCCCGCTGTTTGGGCGTGGTCGTGGCATTGGCATGAAGTCGAATCTGCATCAGTCTCTCCGGCGGATCGTAGTCATCACATCCTCCATGAACTGCCTTGATTCCAGCAGACGGCGACTCCGATTGTCAACACAATCATCCGGTACCCGACAAATACCTTATTACATCACATCATCCTTTAAAAGAAACTTTGATTGCTCAAACTGGACAAAACGCACCCAAACGTCAAAGCTATTTGCAAGATGTTTATAATTGCTCATCACTTTATTTAGGCATCAAATATAAATGAGAACCGGCTCCACAGGGAATAGCAATTTTCTGAATACTAAATTATGCCAAGAATGGTTACGCCCTTCTTCTAAAGACGACTCAGATAAAAGCAATTCGCCTCCCGATAGCTTAAACCAGCTAATAATTTCTTTTTTTCAATAGGTGTGTAAAGCTTTCCATTTTCACGATTATCATTTTCTTCAGTCCCTCGGAAAGAAATAATCAAAACACCATCATTTTTCAGTAATCGTAATAAATTAATAATGGCAACTGGTAACAATTCATTATTTAAATGCATCAAAATTGCCGAACAAAAAATATTGTTAAAAGAGAAACTCTTAATACTAGATAAGTCTGGAAGTGTGTCTTGAATGAAACTTAGGTTAGGATAAAATTTTTTCGCTTGGTTTAACATTCCTTTGATGCATCAACTCCTATAACTGTAAATCCATGATTATAAAGACATGCAGTGTCTCGTCCCATACCACAGCCAATATCTAGTGTTTTTCCGCCACTGATAAAAAATTGATGGACAAGTTGATAGAGTCTTTCTGGAACCAAATTTCTATGTAGTAAGGCAAGGTTCTCTGCTTCTTGGTTGTAAATATCAATAGTTTTTTATCCATATTAATTACCATGTAGTATTTTTATAAAAATACCCAAAGTTTCCGGCAATTCAGCACCGGTATCTGCAAAAAAATACTCCATTTCAGGAACTTTATCCCGCATATAAATAGCCAATGCCGCGCTATCCTTTCCGCCGGACAGTCCTAGCAAATGGCGGACTGGTTTTTCATTTGGAAGTATCAAAGGGGTTTCAGCAGCCCGTTGATGGAGTTCATCCGCTACATCATCTGGAAGACTCATTGTTTGCGTCGTCATCTCTATCACCACCAAAGGTTAATTTTTAACAGTTTTTCATCTTGTTCCCACGTTGGAGCGTGAGAACGAGATAGGCATTATCTCAAGACTTTTTTTCATCCACGACGGCGTTGTGCAAGCGCGCCAGCCAAGCAGTTTCATCGGTGCAATCAAGCAGTTCCTCGCCCAAGTCTTCAAACACGGTTAATTGCTCAATCTGTTCCAAAGCAGGGGTACTCTGTTGTGCGACCAACTCGCCAAACCGGCGGCGGATAAGCCGCTGCAACAGCCGTCGCTCACCTTCCTGTCGGCCTTCCTGTCGGCCTTCCTGTCGGCCTTCCTGTCGGCCTTCCTGTTTCCATTGACGGGTCCAGTCCACCACGCGCTCAGTCAACATAATGCGAGCCTCCTCCAGATTATTCAGTTCAGGTAACGACACATTCGGCAGTCGGGCTTTCAAAAACCCCTCCTGCAACCAGATGAGAAAGGAACGCCGCAATTCTTCTTGTTCCGGTTCTGCCAACCACTCAGTCAATGCCTCCACCACTTCCCGCACCGCCTCTGGCCCCCGACTGTTCTCCAATCGGAACAACGCCGCTGTCAGATTGCGCATACTCGCCAACTCCGCATCGGCATACGCACCCTCGTCAATCAGCAAATACCGTATCTGTGGCCGGTAAGCCGCCAGACCTACTGGCCCTTCTTGAATTAAAGTGTTCAAGTCTGTCGGAGCCGTCCACCGCCGCTCGCCGTTGTAGAGAACGATCGGCAGCACCGAAGGCAACCGCCGGGTCGCCCCAGTTGCCGACCACGAATCAGATCCTGGTACAACAGATCGATATAGGTGAGCAGGCGCATCGCCATAAACTGCTGCACCCCGGACTGAAATTCCAGCAGGATATAGATGTAAAGCCACTCTTTTCCCCAACGCACCCGCCAGATCACATCGCTGCGCCGGTGACGCAACCGATCATCAACGAACTCGGTTGGGTACTTCTCCAGTGTCGCAAAATTCAGTTCGGCCACCCATTCCGCCGACACAAAACCCAATAGCAAATCACGGATCATTTCCGGATGGGAAAACAGCCGCTTATAGCCATGATCATGATCAGTCATTGCCAGGGTTCCTCAAAAAACCATTGCTTTAACTCGTGATCAGAGATCAATAAGCCCATAACGATTAATCCTCGTTCCATGTCTATCTATTCCGCTATCTTTACGGCTAAAGTTCCGTAAAACGCCCTAACAGCGCAGCCACCACCGCCAGTTGCACCGACTCATCCAGTCCCGCCAACTCCCCGGCAATTTGCGTTGCTTTAATCCCGGCCAAATCCCATTGATCGCTGGAAAGCTGGATCACCCGACTCCTTTCACCGCGTTGAGCATCCACCATTTTCATTAGCACCGCACCATCCGCATTATTGACGCCCGCGAAAGATCGCAACTGCTCCAAATCACGCAACTGCCCACCCACCTCACGCAACCGTAACCCGGCCTGGAGTCGAGTTTCTTCCCGCCATTTCTGGGGCGGCATTCGCCCAATCAGCGTTGCCAGCGACTCCAGCCACGCCTGATCCGACATATAACCGCCATCCACCAGCCGTCGAATCAATGCCCCCAATCCCATTTGATCCGGCGTATAGCGATCCAGATCGACATACCGTTTCGCCAATGCCTGACGTAAAGTCGCCAAATCAGCCATCACCTCATCCAGCAGCGCCGTATTCAACTCCGCTTGCCACTGTCCTAACAGCGCCTCATAAGCCCGATTCAACTCGCGCAATGCCTGAACCAGCCGCTGAATAAATCGCTCCACAACCGCCACATCGCCCGCAGTAAAATCGACCGATTGCAAACCGAACGCTTCCGGCAACGCCTCAAACAACAGGACGCCGGGGCTTTTCGCCTGCTGAAACGCCGCCCGCACCCGCTCCGCCTCAAGACTCAAGCCCCGGCAATAGCGGGTATAGTCCGGCAATCCCGCCATAAACCGCATTAAGGGCCGCACAATATCCAGCAGCGTCGCATCCTGATCTACTTTCCCAACCAGCGAATGCAGGTAGCGATCAAACAACTCCCCGCGCAACCCGGCCAGATCAAATCGCTCCACCGCAAACAACTCAGGCCGGCGACACAGCAATTCCACCTGATCCAGCGTCAACTCCTCGCAAAAACCGCCCTCCTGATACAGCGCTACCTCGCGCCGATGCGCCAATAAATAAGCCGTCATCAAGACCGGCAGCACCCCCAGTTTCACCCCATACGCGGGCGGCGCAGTCGCTCATAAATCTCCGGCAATTCGACTTGCCGTTCGCCACTACCGCCAAGCATCTGCGTGATCGCCGCCAACCGCCGATCCGACAGGGATCAGCCGCA